>DATIVM010000279.1:0-7078 GCA_035465975.1 Usitatibacter sp. | reverse complement strand
CAGCCGCGCGCCGGCGTGGGCCGGCGCGCGCTGCATCTGTCACGGACGGCCGTGGCGGTGGCCGAAGCCGGCGCGCAGCTCCTCGGGGGTGAGGAAGCCGTCGCCGTTGGCGTCGAGCTGGTCGAAGCGCGCGGCGAGGCGCGGCGCGTTCGCCTGGGCCTCGGCCTTGCTGATGCGGCCGTCGCCATCGGTGTCGAGCTTCTTCCAGTGCTCGGCGCGCTTCTGCTGGAAGCTCGCGCGCACCTCGTCGGCGGTCACCTGGCCGTCGTGGTTCGCGTCGAGGCTGTCGAAGCGCTTCGCGGCGAAGGCGAGCGCCTCGTCGCGGCTCAGCACGCCGTCGCCGTTCGCGTCCGCGGCCTTGAGCAGGCGCCCGAAGCCGTGGCCGTGGCGATGGCCGCCCTGCGGGCCCGCGGCGGGGTCCGCGTACACGACGAGGGCCGCGGAGGCGAGGCCCAGTGCCGCGAGGATCGAAACGTACTTCATGGAGTCTCCTTTCGTGAGGCTCGAGCAATGCGCCGAGCGTATGCCGATCAACGCGCGAGGACCGGACGCGGCGACGCCCGCGTGGTAACGGGTTGTAAGCGCCGACGGCGCCCGGGCGCGCGCTGTTAACATCTCCTTACAAGTGACGGCGGGGCCGCGCGCCGCCGCGGCTACCATCCCATCATGCAGACCGGGCAACGCCAGAAGATCCTCGTGGTCGACGACGACCTGCGCCTGCGCGACCTCCTCAAGCGCTATCTCTCGGAGCAGGGGTTCGCGGTCGACACGGTGGCCGATGCGGCGGCGATGGACCGCAACCTCGCGCGCGTGCGCTACGACCTGCTGGTGCTCGACCTCATGCTGCCCGGCGAGGACGGGCTCGCCATCTGCCGTCGCCTGCGCGCGGCCGGCAACCCGGTCGCCGTCATCATGCTCACCGCGAAGGGCGACGACGTGGACCGCATCGTCGGCCTCGAGATGGGCGCCGACGACTACCTCGCGAAGCCGTTCAATCCGCGCGAGCTCGTCGCGCGCATCCACGCGGTGCTCCGCCGCCAGGCGCCGCCGCAGGCGCCGGGCGCGCCCACGCAGGACGGGAAGGTGGTCGCCTTCGGGCCGTTCGCGCTCAATCTCGGCAACCGCTCGCTCGCGCGCGACGGCGAGCCGGTCCCGCTCACCACCGGGGAGTTCGCGCTCCTCAAGGCGCTCGCCCTGCATCCGCGCGAGCCGATGTCGCGCGACAAGCTGATGGAGCTCGCGCGCGGCCGCGAGCACGAGAGCTACGACCGCTCGATCGACGTGCAGGTCTCGCGCCTGCGCAAGCTCCTCGGCGAGGATCCTCAGTCCCCGCGCTACATCCAGACGGTGTGGGGCTTCGGCTACGTGTTCGTCCCCGACGGCGCGCCGCAGAAATGAAGCTCCTTCCCTCCTCGCTGCGCTGGCGCACGCTGGTGGTGATCGTCGCGGCGCTGGTGCTTTCGCAGGCCGCGGCGCTCTACCTCCTGCACGAGTACGTGACGCATCCGCGCTACGCGGCGCGCGTCGGGCACTTCGTGAGCCACCTGAAGACGATCCGCGCGGCCCTCGCCGCCATGGACGCGGAGCAGCGCGCGCGCTTCATCGACGACGTCGCGCGCCACGAGGGCATCCGCATCACGGCGGTGAGCGGCGACGAGAAGATGCAGCCCGCCGAGCCCGCGGTGCCGATGCGCTTCTTCCGCCAGCGCATCCTCGAGACGTTCGGACCCGGCGCCGAGGTCTACGTGCGCCGCGCCGACGCGGGGAGCCGGCGCCTCGCGCCGTTCCTCTGGGTGCGCATACCGTCCGGCGCGAGCGACTACTGGATCGCGTTTCCGCGCGAGCGCATCGAGCGCGATCCGGTGACGGCGCTCCTCGCGTGGGGCGCGGCGGGGCTCGCCATCGCGATCGCCGCGACGTTCTTCCTCGTCTACCGGCTGAACCGCCCGCTCGCCGAGCTCGCGCGCGCCGCGGCGCAGATCGGCAAGGGCGGCGATCCCGGGCCGGTGTCCGAGACCGGGCCCTCGGAGATCCGCGCGGTGGCGCGCGCCTTCAACGAGATGCAGGAGGACCTGCAGGAGAGCCAGCGCGACCGGGCGACCTTCCTCGCGGGCGTCTCGCACGACCTGCGCACGCCGCTCTCGCGCCTGCGCCTCGAGGTCGAGATGCTCGAGGGCCGGATCGACCCCGGCGCGCAGCGCGGCATGGTGCAGGACCTCGAGGACATGAACGCGATCATCGACCAGTTCATCGACTACATGCGCAGCGAGGCCGCCGAGCCCCTCGAGCCGGTGGCCCTCGCGGAGCTCGCGCGCGCGTGCGCGGAGCGCGCGGCGCGCGGCGGCGCGTCGGTCGCCTGCGAGCTCGCCGACATCCCGCCGATGATGCTGCGGCCGCTCGCGATGCGCCGCCTGCTCGACAACCTCGTCGCGAATGCGGCGCGGCACGCAGGCGGGGAGATCGTGGTGCGCACCGAGCGCCGCCCCGGCGAGGCGATCCTCGCCGTGCTGGATCGCGGGCCCGGGATCCCGGCGCACGCGGTGGCCCGCCTCAAGCAGCCGTTCACCCGCCGCGACGATGCGCGCAGCGGGACCTCCGGCGCGGGCCTCGGCCTCGCCATCGCCGATCGCGTGGCGGCCCTGCACGGCGGAACGCTCGAGCTCGTGCCTCGCGAGGGCGGCGGCCTGGAGGCGCGGGTGCGGCTGCCCCTCGGGGCCTGAAGGCGCGTCCGGTTGCCCGGGCGCAACATGGCCGCCGGCCTCCGGGTCCACAATAGGGCGTGGACGCGGCCCCGGTAGGGGATTGATACAAAACGATTTTCGTAGTCATCCGAAACGGGATCTCGCTCGTTGAATCCAACGATAAGAGATGTCCCTCGGGGGACGGATCCTAGGAGCAAGCACATGAAAGCGATGAGGAATGTTCTGGTTACGGCGCTCGCGGCCGCGGGCCTGGCGATGGCCGGCCCGGCGCTGGCGCAGCACCGCGGCGGTGGCGGCCACTCCGGCGGCGGCCATTGGTCGGGGGGCGGCGGGCATTGGTCCGGCGGCCACGGCGGGCACTACTACGGACACGGCGGCCGCTCCTACGGGCACGGCGGCTGGAGCTTCTATCTCGGGGTGCCGTTCTACTGGCCCTCGTACTACTGGAGCTATCCGTATTACGGCTACTACCCGTACTACTACTCGTATCCGCCGTACTACTACGACTATGGATACCGCTACCCGGTCTACCCGCAGAGCTACTCGGTGACTCCGTACGACGAGGACCTCGGTCCGACGGCCGACGTGACGCCCGGGCCGGGCGCACCCGCCCAGGGCCCGCTCTACATGAACTACTGCGAGTCAGCCAAGGCGTACTACCCGAAAGTCACGCAGTGCCCCGAGGGCTGGAAGTTCATCACGCCGGCGAGGTGATGCGCGAGGAGCGCGCGCCGAAGAACGCCTCGACTTCCGCCAGCGCGCGCGTGCGGCGGAACGGCGGCAGCGCGCGCCAGATGCGCTTGCCGTAGTGCTTTTCCACGAGCCGCGGGTCGCAGATCACCAGCGCCCCGCGGTCCGTCTCGTCGCGGATCAGGCGCCCCGCCCCCTGCTTGAGCGCGATCACCGCGCGCGGCAGCTGGTAGTCCATGAATGCATTGCCGCCCGCGCGATTGATGCGCTCGATGCACGCCGCGAGCACGGGCTCGTCGGGCGGGTTGAACGGCAGGCGGTCGATCACGACCACCGAGAGCTGCTCGCCCTTCACATCCACGCCTTCCCAGAACGATTGCGAGGCGACCAGGATCGCGTGCGGCGAGCGCCGGAAGCGCTCCAGCAGCTCGTTCTTGGACGCGCTTCCCTGCAGCAGCAGCGGCCAGCGCAGGCCTTCGGCGGCGAGCTTCGCGGCGAGCCGCGCGTGGCCGCGATCCATGGCGCGGAGGCTCGTGAACAGCAGGAACGCGTGCCCGCCGCTCGCGCGCACCACCGGCCACGCCGCGTCGATCACCGCCTCGACGTAGCCCTCCGAGTTGGGGTCGGGCAGGCCCTCCGGCACGTAGAGCAGCGCCTGGCGCTCGAAGTCGTAGGGGCTCGGCCAGCTCATCGTGCGCGCGCCCGCGAGGCCCATCTCCGACTGGTAATGCGAGAAGTCCCCGTTCACCGAGAGCGTGGCCGAGGTGAAGATCCAGGCGCGCTCGCCGCCGCGCAGCGTCTCGCCGAGGATGCGGCCCACGTCGAGGGGCGTCACGTAGAGCGCCGCCGACTGGGGATAGGCCTCGATCCAGCGCACGACGTCGGCCGCGGGCGTCTCGCCGTAGGCGTCCTCCTTCGGCCTTGAATCCGCCTCGCGCCATTCGACCACGCGCGCGAAGTATTCCTCGGCGCGCAGGCGGCAATTGCGGATCTCCTCGGCGCGCTCCTCCTGCGCGCGCAGCTGCTTCGCGAGCTCGGCGAGGCGCTCCTCGAGCGCGCCGAGCGCCCGGTCGAAGGCCGCGCGCTCGCGCAGCGCCGAGAGCGCCACGCGCCCGGCGAGCGGCCCGAGGGCGATGCGCACCTCGCGCGCGCCCTGCTCCATGCCGATCGCCGCATCGCCGATCGCCGTGCTTTCGCGCGCGTGCGCGGCCTGCGCCACGCGCGCGTCGCGCGCGAGCTCGACGAGCTGGTTGGTGGAGAGCGACTGGCCGAAGAACACGCGCGCGAGATCCGGGAGGTGGTGCGCCTCGTCGAAGACCACCGTGTTCGCCTCGGGCAGCAGGTCCGCCGCGCCCTCGTCGCGCAGCGCCACGTCGGCGAAGAAGAGATGGTGGTTCACCACGACCACGTCGGCCTCGGCCGCGCGCTTGCGCGCCTTCATCACGAAGCAGTCCTGGTAATGGCCGCACGCGGACCCGAGGCAGTTCTCGCGCGTGGAGGTCGCCTGGGCCCATGCGCCGGATCCCTCGGGAACCTCGGAGCACTCGCCGCGATCGCCGCTCATCGTGCGCGCGGCGAAGCTCGCGATCTTCTGCAGGTGCGAGGCCTCCTCGCGCACGGCGAACGTCCCCTGGCTCGCCGCGAGCTCGAGGTGGTGCAGGCACACGTAGTTGGCGCGGCCCTTGAGCAGCGCCACGTCGGCGCGCACGCCGAGCGCGTCGCGCACGCGCGGCAGGTCGCGGTGGTAGAGCTGGTCCTGCAGCGTCTTCGTCCCCGTCGAGACGATGACACGGCCGCCCGCGAGGAGCGCGGGGACGAGATAGGCGAACGTCTTCCCGGTGCCGGTGCCCGCCTCCGCGACCAGCGTCCCGCGCGATTCGATCGCCTCGAGCACGGCGCGCGCGAACTCGACCTGCTCCTTGCGATGGCGGAAGCCGGGCACCGCCCGCGCGAGCGGCCCGGACTCGGAGAAGATCGCCTCGAGATCGAGCGGCATGGCGCTCACGAGCGGCCGAACACGATGCGCTCCTGGTGGAGCAGGCGGACCACCCCGGCGAGCGCCAGCGCCGCGAGCGCCGCCGCGATGGTCGCCGGGACGGCCCAGTCGACGAAGCCGAACGCGTCGCCGCGCACGATGCGCGAGAGCACCGCCTGCTGGCCCAGCACCGGCACCGCGAGCTGCCAGCGCGCGTCCTTGAGGCCCGAGAAGAGCACCACGACCGGCACGAACGAGACGGCGGTGGCGAGGTAGCTCACGTAGGTCTGCGCCTCGCGGTACGAGCGCCCGTAGGTGCAGATCAGCATCTGCAGGGCCGCGGTCATGGCGGCGAACGGCACCGCCATCGCGAAGAACCCGGCGAGCTCGGGCACGCCGAAGGTCATCAGCGCCGCGAGCTTCTTCTGCGCGTAGAGCGAGGCCGCGGCGGCGAAGCCGGCGAGCGTGAGGAGCGCGACGCCGCTCGCGAAGGTCCAGGCGGCGAGCCACTTGCCGAGCACGATCCGGCTCACCGGCACGGGATTGGCGAGGAGCGGCTCGAGCGACCCGCGCTCGCGCTCGCCCGCCGTCGAATCGATCGCCACCGTCATGCCGCCGAGGAGCGGCGAGAGCAGCGCGAACATCGGGATGAGGAACAGCAGGAAGGCGCCCTTCTGCCGCGGGGTCGCCGTATTCACGCGCTCGACCTTCACGGGGTCGGCCAGGTCCGGGCTCACGCCGCGCGCGATCAGGCGCAGCATCCCCGTCTCCCGGTTGAAGGCCTCGAGGAGCCGCTCGGCCTGGCGCGTCGCCGGGCCCGAGTCGGCGCGCGAATCGTCGTACACGATCTCGAGCCGCGCGCCGTCGCCCGAGAGCCAGCGCTCCTGGAAATCGTCGGGCACCACGACCACCGCGTCGAGACGCCCCTCGCGGATGCGCTTCTCGTAGTCGGCCGGCGCGGGCACGATCTTCACGTCGTTGCGCTGGAGGAAGTTCACCAGCGCCGGCGCGTGGTCGGCGCCGCGGATGCGCACCTCGAGCGTCGAGGCCTTCTCCTCGAGCCCGGAGACGAAGTGCGCGACGAGCACCAGCGTCACGGGCCCGGTGAGGATGGAGGCGACCACCACCATGATCGCCGTGCGCCGGTCGCGCAGCGCATCGCGCAGCTCCTTGAGGTAGACGGTGAGCCAGGCCCGCGGCGCGCGCGCGCTCATGGGGCGAGCGCCTCGCCGGCGAGGCGCACGAACGCGTCCTCCAGGTTCGCGCAGCCGCTCGAGGCGAGCAGCGCCTCGGAGGTGCCGTGCGCGGCCACGGCGCCGTGGGCGACGATCACGATCTCGTCGCAAAGGGCCGACACCTCCTGCATGACGTGGCTGGAGAAGAGCACGCACTTGCCCTGCGCGCGCAGGCTGCGGATCACGTCGCGCAGGTTGCGCGTGGTCATCACGTCGAGGCCGTTGGAGGGCTCGTCGAGGATCAGGTTCGGCGGGTCGTGCACCAGGGCGCGTGCGATCGCGACCTTCATGCGCTCGCCCTGGGAAAATCCGTCGGTGCGCCGGTCGAGGAGCGGGCGCATCTCGAGCAGGTCGGCGAGGCGCGCGATGGACGCCTCCACCGCCGCGCGGTCCATGCCGCGCAGCTCGCCGTAGTAGGCGATGTTCTCCCGCGCGCTGAGGCGTCCGTAGAGGCCGCGCGCGTCGGAGAGCATGCC
>DATIVM010000278.1:0-14385 GCA_035465975.1 Usitatibacter sp. | reverse complement strand
AGCTCTGGATCGAGCGCGAGGATTTCATGGAACAGCCAGCCAAGGGCTTCTTCCGGCTATTTCCCGGCAACCAGGTGCGCCTGAAGTACGGCTTTGTCGTTCGCTGCACGGGCTATTCGAGGAACGCGAAGGGCGAGGTCGACGAGGTCCACTGCGATTACCTGCCCGAGACCAAGTCCGGCACGCCGGGCGCGGATGCGGTGAAGGTGAAGGGGAACATCCACTGGGTTTCCGCCGCTCATGCGTACGAGACCGAGGTCAGGCTCTACGATCGCCTGTTCAACGTGCCGAACCCGGGGAAGCGGACCGGGAACTACCTCGATGACGTGAATCCGAACGCGCGCAACGCGGTGAAGGCTTGCCTCGAGCCTTCGTTGAAGGAAGCGAAGCCCGAAGAGCGAATCCAGTTCGAGCGGCATGGCTACTTCGTCGCGGATCGGCGCGCTTCGGAATCCGGGAAGCCGGCGTTCAACCGAACAGTGACTCTTCGAGACTCCTGGACCAGCGGCAAAGGTTGAACTTGGGGTGTGTCCTCTTTCGACTGCGGACATCACCCCATCGATCCTCCCGGTCCGCTCCCACGCAGGGTCAGGCCTCGGGTTCGTGGCAAACCACTTCGATGTTGTGCCCGTCCGGGCCAATGACGAAAGCTGCATAGTAGTTCGCGTGGTAGTGCGGGCGCAGACCAGGCGCCCCATTGTCTTTGCCACCCGCCTCCAGAGCCGCGCGATAGAAAGCTTCGACTTGCCGGCGATTCTCGGCCGTGAACGCCAAGTGAAGATGCGCCGGCTTCTCCCCGGTCTGGTACAGGCACAATGAGGCCTTACCCTTTGGGCTGAGCTCGACCCCGTATGTCGGCTGCCCCTCCGCGACCACAGCTACGCCGAGCGGTTCGAGTGCCTTGAGGAAGAACGCTTTGCTCGCTGCATAGTCGCTGACTCCGAATTTGACGTGGTCAAACATGACTTCTCCTGAGGTGTGTGGGCCTGCGCGAGGCCTAACGTCCGCTCGATGGAAGGGTTAGGTGGCGCCTTGAGCCTCATGCCATCTGCTCGATGTTGCCGGGCATGTGGACCCAGGAGTGCATGCGCTCCTCACGCTAAGCCGCCGACCGCAGCACGCCTCGCGCCGTGCGGCCGAGGAACTCCGCGACCACCTCGATCTGTCGCGCTTCCATGAGCGACGGCGCGTGCCCGGTCCCCGCGACCTCCACCACCTCGATTTGCGGCTTCACCGCCAGCATGGTGTCCAGGATCGCGGGAGGCAGGATCGACGAGCGCTCGCCGCGAACCACGAGCACCGGGCAGCGCACCCGATGCCACGCGCTCCAGAAGGAAAGCCCGGGTGCGAACGGCACCGGCTGCACGAGGCTCGCGATCTGCGGATCGTAGTGCAGCGCATATCCCCCGGCCACCGGGCGCGAACCGTGGCGCACGAGGTGTCGCCATTGCCCATCGGTGATCGGACCCCAGTCGCGATGCGTGCGCCTGAGGTGATCCTCGAGCGCGTCGAGCGAGGCGAATCGCTTCGGCGCGCGCAGGTTGCGCCCGATCGCCACGAGCGCATCGGCCGGCACGAAGGCGCCCACGTCGTTCAGCACGAGGCGGCGCACGGGGCTGCGCGGCTCGGCGGCGAGGACGAGGCCCAGCAGGCCGCCCATCGACGTGCCTACCCACTCCACGCCGTCGACGCCCAGCTCGTCGATGAGCGCACGCAGGTCCGAGAAGAACTGCGGGAAGTGATAGGCGAGCGGCGTGGGGAGCCAGGCGCTTCGGCCGCGGCCCGCGAGGTCGGGGCAGACCACGTGCGCCTCGCGCGCGAGGCGTTGCGCGAGGAAATCGAAATCGCGTCCGTTTCCGCTATAGCCGTGCGCGCAGACAATCACGCGGCGCTCGCGCCGCCGGCCCCATTCGACGGCGTGCAGCCGATGGGAGCCCACGAGGCTCGTTCCGAGCCACTCGATGTGGCGCGGCCGCGCAGCCGCGCGGGACGAAGGTGCCGCGGCGGCTTCCTGGATGAGGCCCTGCGGTTCGAGTCAAGCCGCGGCGGGCGCGCCCTTTCCCTGGCCGATCGCATCGCGCCCGAGCGCTGCGATCCGCTCGCGTAACGACGTGCGCACGCGCCCGACGCCATTCCGCAGTGCCGACAGCGCTTCCGCGATCCGTTCGCTCAGGTACACGGTCCGCTCGAGTCGTGCCTTGCGCACGAGCGCGTCGAATTCATCCCGGGGGCTGCGTTGGCGTTCGGTCATGCGAGCTCCTTCGTTTCAGACACCGTTGGACCGACCGTACTTCATAATGTTGCGCTGCAACAAAATATTTCTTTTGGGCCGTTGGCCGAGAATTTCTCGCGCATGCATCGGGGCGAACCGCGCCTTCATCGCGCGCGAAGTCGTTCCAGCATTGCGCGGAAATCCTCCGGCGCCTCCCGTTCGAACGACATGCGCTTGCCGGTTCGCGGGTGCGTGAAACCGAGCGTGCGCGCATGCAGCATGGCCCTCGGCGCCTCGATCCTCGGCCCCGGGTAATCGCGGATGTAGACCCGCTCGCCCGCCAGCGGGTGGCCCAGCTCCGCGAGGTGGATGCGGATCTGGTGCTGGCGGCCGGTCTCGAGGCGGCACTCGACGAGCGTCGCCCCCGCAAGCGCCTCGATCGGATTCACGTGCGTCACCGAGTGCCTTGCGTCGGCCGGCGGCGCGCCATGCGCGCGGCGGAAGTGCCCGTGCGAGCCGCGCAATCCATCGCCGCGATCCATGACGAGATCCGTCTCGATGTGCGCCTCGGGAACGATTCCGTGCGCGATCGCGTGATAGACGCGATCGATATCGTGCGCGCGGAACTGCGCCGCCAGGTTGCGCTTCGCCTCGGCGGTGCGCGTGAACACCATGAGGCCGCTCGTGTCCTTGTCCAGGCGGTGGACCACGCCCAGCCCCACGTCGCCTCCGCGGCCCCCCATGCGGCGCAGCAGCGTCCGCGTGTATTCGGCGAGCGTCTCCTTGTTGCCCGGCTCGTCGGCGACGGCGAGCATCCCCGCGGGCTTGTCGACGACGACGAGGTCGCGATCGAAGAACACGATCGCGCTCTTCGCCAAGGGGCCTTTCTCGAGCTTAGGCCCTTGCTCGTCGATCGCGACCACCGCGCCGGAAGCGATGCGCGTGGCCGGATCGAGGCAGCGTTGGCCATCGACCGTCACGCGACCGTCGCTGCAGAGCTTGCGCGCGCGCGACCAGGAGAGGCCGGTCCGTTCGCGCACGAGCGCGGCGAGGGTGGCGGGCGACTCCGACACCGGGTACTGGACCCCCGCCTTCGCCGGGGTGACAGATCTCCTGGTCACTCCCGAATGTTAGGCGCTTGCATTCGGGGCCGCACCCCGGCCGAATGCGTCAGCGCTGCGCGTCGGCCGCGCTTTCGTCGACCCCGGACGTGTATCGCGCGATCGGCTTCCACGAGAGAAGGCCGCGGATCGCCGCGCTCGCGGCCAGGATGAGCTGGACCAGCGCGAGGGCGGCGAAGAGCTCGGCCTTCGCGAGCTCCCGCTTCGAGCGGTGCACCGGAAGCTCGTCGATCCTGCGGGCGAGCGCTTCGAGATCGTTCTTCATCGAGGCCCTTGCGCGAGCGTGACGTCCTCGGGCGGCGAACCGGCCTGCGACCAGGATGCGGGCTCGTCCGCGCCATACAGGCCGAACTCCCAGTAGACGGCGTCGCAGTCCGCGCAATCGGCGGTTGCCACGTTCGCGGGATCCGAATCGACGACGAGCAGCGCATCGTCGTACAGCCCGAACTCGTAGTACGGGTCGTCGAAATCGGCGGGTTGCGCGTGGACGGCGGGCACCAGGGCGAGCCCGGCCACGGCGAGTGCGGCGGCAACGATGCGTCGGCATTTCATGGGGCGCTCCTTCAGGTGTCGGGGTTCGCCGCGCGACGAGGCGTCGGGCGGCACCAGACACGTTACGGATGCGCAACGCGCGCGGCGACGGAATAGGGCGGGGACGCGGAGAACAATGCACCCTGCGGGAAACGCGGAATATTCGTCACTTTCGCCCGAGCAGCGATCGAAGCGTCGCGACGAGCCGCTCCACGTCGGCATCGTCGACGTGCAGGTGCGGCGAGAACCGCAGCGACCGCCCTCGCCGGCTGATGTAGATGTCTTCCGCGCGCAGGGCGGCCACCACGTCGCCGCCGAAACCTTCGGGGATCTCGGCACCGAACATGTGCGGGCACCGCAATGCCGGCGGCGCCACGCGAAAGCCGAGCGCGGCCAGCGCCTCCGCGATGCGCGCATTGACTTCGGCGAGCGTCTCCGCGATCGACGCGACGCCCCATTCGCGCAGCTGCTCGAGGCCCGCGATGGCTGCCGGCAGGAGCGCGGTGCCCTTCTCGCCCACGTCGAAGCGCCGCGCGCCCGGCTGGTACTCGTTCGACGGACGCACCAGCGCCGCGAAGTCCTCGGCGCCCTGGCGCGCGAGCCACGATTCCTCGAGCGGGCGGGCGTCGCGCCATTTCGGGGCGACGTGGAGCAGGCCCACGCCATAGGTGCCCAGCATCCACTTGTAGCCCGCGACCGCCAGGAAGTCCGGCGCGATGGCCTCGAAATCGAACGGCATCGCGCCCACCGTCTGCGTGCCGTCCACGACGAGGGCGGCGCCCACCGCGCGGCAGGCCTCCGCGATCCGGGCCAGGTCCACGCGCGCGCCGTTGGTCCAATGGCAGCTCGAGATCGCGACCACCTTCACGCCCGCCCGGATGCTCGAGCGGATCGCCGTCGTCCAGTCGCCGTCCGCGGGGATCGGCACGGTCACGATCGCCGCGCCGCGCTCCGACGCGACGCGACGGAACGCGAGGACCATGCTCGGAAACTCCTCGGCCATCATCACGATGCCGTCGCCCGGCTGCAGGCGCGGCTCGAGCGCGCGCGCGGCGCTCGCCAGGGCGTAGCTCGCGGCCGGCACGATCGCGAAACCCTCGGCATCGCCGCCGATCGCCTCCGCGGAGAGGCGCCGGATCGCCTCGGCGTCCGTGAAGTAGTCCGCCGCCGTCCGCGCCCACGGACGACTTCTCGCGGCGACGGAAGCACCCAGCCCCTCGCGCGCGGCGTTGAGTTGCGGCGTGCTGGACGCGCAGTTGAAGTACGCGACGTGGCGTGGCACGTCGAAGAGGTGGCGCTGCGAGGGGATCTTCATCGGCGGATCAGTAGGAAACGCAGGCGCGCGTCGTCACGCGAAGGACCGCCTCCTGCCGGAATTGCGACTTGTATCTGGACATGATGGCCGCCAGGGACGACTCCGCCGCCTCGCTTTCGGGGTGCACGATGCCCAGCACGTAGGTGCTTTCCCGGCCGACCCTGCCCTCCGGCGAGCGCCATTGCCCGGAGCCGCGCCACACGGTGAGGCCGTCGGGAAAGCGCGGCGTCACCACTTCGCGCAGGAAGGTGTCCCACTCCGCATCCGTCACCGGGCCCTCGGGCGTGGAGGTCCCGAAGTAGAGCACATCGCTCACCGCGGCCGTCGCGCCGGTCGGGCACATGGCGGGCTCGAGCGGCGCGCAGGCCGCGAGCGCGAGAACGCAGGCGCCGATCGCTGCCGTCAAGGGAAAAGTCGACATTCGGGGCACGGGGGATTCGATCTGCGGCGAAAGATGCGAGTGTATGCTTGCCGCTGGCCGAAATCGCACGGGAAGCCCCATGTCGCAACGCCATCTCGCCGTCTGGCCGCGCGAGCTGCCGCGAAGCCTCGTCCCGCCCCGGACGAGCGTCTGGGCGAACCTCGAGATCTCGGCGCGCCGCTATCCCGACAAGCCCGCCTTCGTCTGCTACGACAACGCGCTCTCCTTCTCGCGGCTCCAGGCCGAAGCGGAGAAGCTCGCCGGCTACCTGCAGAAGCGCTGCGGCGTCGCGAAAGGCGACCGCGTGATCCTCTTCGCGCAGACGAGCCTCAACTTCGTGATCGCCTACTACGCGATCCTGCGCGCGGACGCCGTGGTCGTGCCGCTCAACCCGATGAACCTCGCGCACGAGCTGCGCCAGTACGCCGCGGATTGCGGCGCGACGGTCGCCATCGTGGCGCAGGAGCTCTGGCCGCAGGCGGCGCCGCTCGCGGCCGAAGGCCTCTTCGCCCACGCCGTCGTCGCGACCTACAGCGACTACCTGCCCGGGCCCACGGACCTGCGCGTCGCCGACGCCTTCAGCCTCGCGCGCCAGCCGATCGCCGGCCCGAACGTCACGTCGTGGGCCGACGCGATCGCCGAGGACCTCGCGCCCTCGCGACACACCGCGGGCCCCGACGACCTCGCGTGCATGCCCTATACGTCCGGCACCACGGGCGACCCGAAGGGATGCATGCACACGCACCGCTCGATGATGCACACGCTGGTCGGGGGCGGCGAGTGGTTTCGCACCGTGCCGGAGACGGTGTACCTCGCGGTGCTGCCCTTCTTCCACGTGACCGGCATGCAGGGCAGCATGAACGGCCCCATCTACATGGGGAACACCGTGGTGATGCTGCCCCGCTGGGATCGGGATGCTGCGGCGGCGCTCATCCGCCGCCATCGCGTGCAGGCATGGAGCCTCATCCCCACCATGGTCGTGGACCTGCTCGCGAGCCCCCACGCGGCCACCTTCGACCTGTCGAGCCTGCAGCGCATGACGGGCGGCGGCGCGGCGATGCCCGAGGCGGTGGCGACGAAGCTGCAGCAGACCTGCGGCATCACCTTCGTCGAGGGCTACGGCCTTTCCGAGACGATGGCGCCCACGCACATCAATCCGCCCGAGCGGCCGAAGAAGCAGTGCCTCGGCATCCCGATCTTCGATACCGAGTCGATGGTCGTCGATCCCGACACGCTCGCGGAGCTGCCCGCGGGCGAGGTGGGCGAGATCGTCACCAGCGGGCCGCAGATCTTCCTCGGCTACTGGGGAAAGCCCGGGGCGACCGCGGAGGCGTTCTTCGAGCGCGACGGCCGCCGCTTCTTCCGCACCGGCGACCTCGGGCGCGTGGACGAGGAAGGCTACTTCTTCATCGTCGACCGCCTGAAACGCATGATCAACGCCTCGGGTCTCAAGGTCTGGCCCGCCGAGGTGGAGGCGCAGCTCTATGCGCACCCGGACATCCAGGAAGCTTGCGTGATCGCGGCGAGGGACGCGCGGCGCGGCGAGACGCCCAAGGCGGTGGTGGTGCTCAAGCCCGATCGCCGCGGACACACGAGCGCCGAGCAGATCATCGCCTGGGCGCACCAACGGATGGCGGCGTACAAGGCGCCCACCCTCGTGGAGTTCGTCGACTCGCTGCCGAAGACCGCGACGGGCAAGCTGCAGTGGCGCCTGCTGCAGGAGCGCGAGAACGCGCGCGCCGCCGGGCGCGCCGACCCGGCGCCCGCTCGATGAAATGATCCGCCGCATGGCGGTCCTGCGAACGCTCCTCCTCGGCGCCCTGCTCCTCGCGGCGTCGATCCGCGCGCACGGCGCGCCGCACGAATGCGCGATCGAGTACCGCTTCACCGCGCGCTGGGACGAGCAGCCGCGCCGCTTCCAGGTCGACGTGCTCTTCGACGCGGGCAAGCGCACCTCGACCGGGCTGCGAATCGCCGACCAATGGGGGCCGGTCAGGGACTTCGGCCGTGCCATACGCGGCGTCCGCCCGATCGCGCCTTCCGCCGTGGTGTCGGAAGGACCGGATCGGGGGAAGGCGTGGACCGTCGACCATCCCGCCGGCGGACGCGTGCACGTGCGCTACGAGCTGCTGAACGACGTGGCGAACGTCGATGCCGATACACCCCTCTCGCACCTGGATTTCTACCGGACGATGCTCGGCGCGGCATGGTTCCAGTTCTACGGCCATGGTGCGTTGCTCATTCCGGAAGAGATCGATACGGAAAAGCCGCTTTCCGTGTGCATCACCTTCCCGGGCTTGCCGACGCAATGGGCGTTCGCGAGCAGCCACGGCGAGGGCCGGCGCGGCGCGACGATCGAGATTCGGGCGCGGACTTCCCTGCACAAGCTCGAGTCGTCGCTCTTTGTGGGCGGAGATTTCCGGATGTACCGGCGCCCGGTGGATGGCGGCAAGCTCGTCGTCGCATTGCGCGGCCGCTGGCCCTTCGACGACGCGAAGTTCGTGGACACGACGGCGGCGCTCGTGCGCGTGCATCGGGAGTTCTGGTCCGACCGCATCCCCTACTACCTCATATCGCTCATCCCCAACCGCGTGCGGCGCGGCGAGACGGGCGGTACGGGCCTCTACCATGCGTTCGCGATGCACGCGGGCCACGACTTCACGGTCCCCGGGCCCGCGTTCGACCACCTGATCGGCCACGAGGACGTGCACACGTGGATTCCGCACCGGCTCGGCACGACGGGCGACGACGAGGCGCGGCAATACTGGTTCTCCGAGGGATTCACCGACTATCTGGCGCATCGGCTGCTCGTGACCGCCGGCGTATGGACGCTCGGCGATTACGCGAAGTATGTCGATGCGAGGATCCTCCTGTACGAACACTCGCCCGTGCGCAACGCCACGAACGCGGCGCTCGCGCGCGATTTCTGGAAGAGCCCGCTCGCGGAACGCATGCCGTACGTGCGCGGCGAGTTGCTCGGGTTGCGGTGGGCGCGCGCGCTCGCCGCGCGGGGCGAAAGCCTGCAGGACGCCTTGCGCTCCCTGCTGCTGCCCGGCGAGGCCGCCGAGGACGATGGACGCAACCGCGCCGACCGGCTCGCCGCGCGGCGGCTCGTCTCGGCGCTTCGCGTGCGCCTCGGCGCCTCCGTCGACCGCGACATCGCCGACTACGTCGAGGAGGGTCGCACGATTCCCTTCACCGAAGATTTCCTCGGCCCCTGCTTCATCGGAACGGCGGTGCCGGGCCCCGCGTTCGAGCTCGGATTCGACGCCTCGACCCTGCAATCGCACATCGCCACGGGGGTCGTTCCCGGGAGCGCGGCGGAGCGGGCCGGGCTGCGCGAGGGCATGCGGCTCGCCTTCTTCAGGATCGACTGGCGGATCGACAGGGAAGTCGACCTGCGCGTGGTGGACGGCGACAGGATGCGCGAGGTGAAGTACCTGCCCCGAGGGGAACGCCAGGTCGAGACCTATCGGTACGAGCCGCTTCCCGACGCGGCGCAGAAGCCCGCCTGCCGCCGCTGGATCGAGGCGCGCTAGGAGCGCGCGTCACTTCGGCGCGCGGAAGCAGCCCTTCGCGTGGTCGTTCACCATGCCGACCGCCTGCATGAACGCGTAGCAGATGGTCGGGCCCACGAACTTGAAGCCGCGCTTGCGCAGCTCCTTGCTCATCGCCTCGCTCGCCGCCACGGCCTTCCGGTTGCCGGGACCGCGCAGGGCCTTCCCCTCCACGAAGCGCCAGACGAACGCGTCGAAGCTCCCGAACTCCTTGCGCGCCTCGAGGAAGGCGCGCGCGTTCGCGACGACGGCGTCGATCTTCGCGCGGTTCCTCACGATGCCCTCGTCGCGCATCAGCGCCGCGCGCTTGGCCGCGGAATAGCGCGCGATCTTCGCGGCGTCCCAGCCGTCGAAGGCGCGGCGGTAGCCCTCGCGCTTGCGCAGGATCGTGCGCCAGCTGAGCCCCGCCTGCGCGCCCTCGAGGTTCAGCATCTCGAAGAGCCGGCGGTCGTTGTGCTCGGGGACGCCCCATTCGCCGTCGTGATAGGCGAAGAAAAGCTCGTTCGACTCGGCCCACTCGCAGCGCCTTTGTTCCCGCATCGACCCGCCTCCTCGCGCATCCGAAAGCCCGCGATCCTACGCCATCCTGGAGGCGTGGCGGACGCGAAGGAGCGGCGGCGTTTCGAGGAGCGAAGTCCCCGGGCCTTTCGTCGGCGGGGGCTTGACGGGGCGTTAACGCACTGTAATCTCGGCGCCACAGCCCACCCGGGAGGAGCGCGATGGCCGCCCCGCTTTCCATCCTCTGCATCCACGGCGTCGCCCACGGCGATGCGGATTCCACCCTCGCCCCGAAGTGGACCGAGGCGATCCGGAGGGACATCCACCGCTGGCAGCCGGATCTCGAGGTGAAGCTCGATTTCCTGGCCTACGACGACCTCTTCGACCATGCGCCGCTCAACCTCGCCGTCTACGGGGAAGCCTTCGCGCGGCTGATGGCGAGCGGCGCGATCCACGGGCTGGGCGAGATGCTGGGCGGGGAACGCGCGTTCGGCGACATTCCCGAGCTCATCCGCTGGACCGCGGGGATGATCGCCCAGTGGGCCGCCGAGGACGAGCTGCGCGACGCGCTGCGCAAGCGCGTGCTGCAGGCGATGAAGGAGGAAGACTACGGCGTCGTCTGCGCCCACAGCCTGGGCTCGCTCATTTCCTACGACGCCTTCGCGCGCAATCCCGACGCCATCGCGGACAAGGTCTACGTCACGCTCGGATCGCAGATCGGCAACCCCTTCGTGCGCGATTGCTTCGCGGGTCGCATCGTGCCGCTCGAGGGCGCGCGCACGTGGTACCACCTGTACAACGACGTCGACCACGTCTTCACCTGCCCGATCCGCCTGGACGCGGCGAACTTCACGCAGGTGGATGCCACGTTCGACGAGCCGCATAACCTGCTCAACCACGACCCGGTCTGCTACTTCGACCACCCCAACACGCAGTCGCGCGTCTGGCCGAACGTCTCCGGGGCGGCCCGGCCCGCGCGCATGATCCGGCGCACGCTCGGCAAGCTCGCGGCGGTGGCGAGGCGCCCCGACCGCCGCGCGCTCCTCGTCGGCATCAACGCCTATCCCGATCCGGCGAACCGCCTCGAAGGCTGCGTGAACGACGTGTTCCTGATGAGCGCGGTGCTGCAGGAGTGCGGGCTCGCGGCCGAGGACATCCGCGTCGTGCTCGACGAGCGCGCGACGACCGACGGCATCCTCGAGCGGCTGCACTGGCTCCTCGACGACGTGCCGGCGAACGGCGAGCGCTTCCTCTTCTACTCGGGGCACGGCGCGCAGATTCCCACCTACGACATCAAGGGGGAGGTGGACCACCTCGACGAGTGCCTCGTCCCGTACGACTTCGACTGGAGCGCGGCGCACGCGATCCGCGACAAGCAGTTCGCCGAGCTCTACAGCCAGCTGCGCTACGACGCGCGCTTCGTCGCGGTCTTCGACTGTTGCCACTCGGGCGGCCTCACGCGCGACGGCGGCCCGCGCATCCGCGGCATCAATCCGCCGGACGACATCCGCCACCGGATGCTCGAATGGGACCCGCGGCTCGGCATGTGGCGCAAGCGCGAGCTGCCGACGCCCAACGCCACCCTCGCCGCCTCGGCCGACGGCGCGGCCTACCTCGGCCGCGACAGGTCCACCTTCCGGCTGGGGCGCGGCGTGGCGCTGCGCGGCCTCGCGAACCGCACCTACGACCGGGAGCGCAGGAGCCTCGGTCATTACGGCCCCTACCTCCCCGTCATCCTCGAGGCGTGCCGGGAGCAGCAGTTCTCCTACGAATACCGCGACGGCGCGGCGTCCTATGGCGCCTTCACCTTCGCGCTCGCGCGCTCGCTGCGCGATTCACGCGCCCTCGGCCGCAACCCGACTTTCGCCGCCCTGTCGCGCCTCGCCGCGGAAAAGCTCAAGACCCTGCGCTACGACCAGGACCCCTGCTTCGTCGGACCGCGCAGCCAGCTCGAGCGCCCGATCCCCTGGGCGACGGCGGCGCGGCCGCGCCGCCGCGGGAAGGTCGCGGCGTAGTTCCCCGGCCGACAGCGGATTCGGACGGGCGGCGACTGACAGCGCCGGAATCCGCCGAGTAGGCGCGCGCAAGAGCGCGCCTACACTGGGGAGGTGAGCCCGCCCGCCGACGATCGCTTCGCCAGGACCGACGACCTCATGCTGCTCGCGCTGCATGCGGCCCAGCTCGGCGCGTGGGAAGCCGACCTCGAGACCGGCGAGAACTTCTGGCACGCGGGCATGGCGCAGCTCCTCGGCGTGCCGCCGCAGCGCGCGGCGGTCGAGAGCAAGCGATTCCTCGAGTTCGTCCATCCGCAGGACCGTTCGGCGGTGCTCTCGGCCTTCGAGGCGGCGCGCCGGACGATGGAGCCGGGCCGCCAATGGGAAGCCGATTTCCGCGTGGTGCGCGCCGACGGGGTGCACCGCTGGTTCAACTCGCGGGGCATGACCGTGGTGCGAGCCGACGGGCGCCCGTGCATGGTGGGCATCGCGCAGGACATCACCGAGCGCAAGACCTGGGAGGAGCGCATCGCCGAGCAGGCGCAGCTTCTCGAGCTCAGCGGCGATGCGATCGTGGTGCGCGCGCCGGAAGGCCGCATCCTTTCGTGGAACCAGGGGGCGGAGGAAATGTACGGCTATCGCCGCGACGATGCGATCGGCGCGACGATGCACGAGCTGCTCCGCACCGAGTTCCCGGTTCCGCTGCGCGAGGTCGACGAGCGCCTGCAGCGCGAAGGCCGCTGGAGCGGCGAGCTCGGCCACACGCGCCGCGACGGCACGCGCATCGCGGTCCAGACCCGCTGGGTCCTCGACCGCGGCGGCGCCGGCCGCTCGGCGCGCGTGCTCGAGACCAACACCGACATCACCGAGCGCAAGGAAGCGGAGCGGCGGCTGCGCGAGAGCGAGGCGGCGCTGCGCGAGGCCGACCGGCACAAGGACGAGTTCCTCGCGACGCTCGCGCACGAGCTGCGCAACCCGCTCGCGCCGATCCGCAACGCCGCGCAGCTCCTGCGCCTGCCCGGGCTCGACGAATCGCGCCAGCGCGCGATCGTCGACATGCTCGACCGGCAGGTGCGGCAGATGGTGCGGCTCGTGGACGACCTGCTCGAGGTGGGCCGCATCACCACGGGCAAGCTCCACCTGCTGCGCGAGCGCGTGGACCTGCGCGCCGTGATCGAGAACGCGATCGAGGCGACGCGCCCGGCGCAGATGCACCGCTTCTCCGCATCGCTTCCGCCCGAGCCGATCGTCGTCGACGGCGATCCGGTGCGCCTCACGCAGGTGGCGTCGAACCTGCTCGGAAACGCGGTGAAGTACACGCCGCAGGGCCAGGCGATCGCGATCGGCCTCGAGGCGCGGGACGGGAAGGCCGTCGTCACCCTGAAGGACGAGGGCATCGGCATCGCGCCCGACGAGCTGCCGAACCTCTTCGAGATGTTCACGCAGCTCAACCCCGAGCTGCACCGCCACCACGGCGGGCTGGGCGTCGGCCTCGCGCTCGCCCGCGTCTTCGTGGAGATGCACGGCGGGACCATCGCAGCGCACAGCGAGGGCGCCGGCAAGGGCGCCCGCTTCGTGGTGCGGCTTCCCCTCGCCGGCCCCGCGCCCTAGCGCCCGCGCACCAGCAGGACCGGCACCGGCGTCTCGCGCAGCACGTGCTCGGCGTCGCTCCCGAGCACCACGCGCCGGATGCCGCGGCGGCCGTGCGTGCCCATCACGATGAGGTCCGCGCCCCATTTCTTCGCGTCGCGCAGGATGGTCGAGGCCGCGGGCCCCGACATCGACTCGTAGAGCTGCGCCTCGGCCTTCACGCCCTCCTTCTCCGCGAGGCGCAGCGCGCGCTCGAGCACGCGCTTGCCGTGGTCGAGCAGGCCGTCGATGAGGGGCTCGAGCTGCACGCCCGACTCCGCCACGCCGATCGCCATCGATTCGTCCACCACGTGCACCAGCCGCAGCCGCGCCTTCTGGTCCTTCGCGAGCTGGATCGCCTCGCGCAGGCCCTTCGCGGCCGTGGCGCTTCCGTCGACAGGAACGAGGATCTTTCGGAACATGGATGCCTCCGGGAAATGCGGTCAGGAAACGGCGAGGTACGCCGCCAGCAGGAGCCCGATCACCGCGATCGCGAGCGCGACGAGCAGCGTGAGCCCCGGCATCGCGGCGCGAGGCAGGTCCTGAGCGGGGAGCTCGCGCACGTAGTGCCGGTGGTTGCGCACCGCGCCGAAGATCGCGAAGGCCCCGATCAGCACGAGCGTGATGCCGAGGGTGTTCGAGTGCCAGTGCGACGCCGCCTCGCGCGCGGGCGGCGCCGGGCTCACGAGCGCGAGGAAGAGGCCGAAGCGCGCCACCACGAAGCCCAGGCCGATCACCGTGATCCCGGTGCGGATCCAGGCGAGGAGCGTGCGCTCGGCGGCGAAGTAGACGCGGGGATCGGACATCGCGACGATTGTACGCTGCGCCTCACCACGTCCGTTTCGTCACGATCCTCGAGTAGCGCTGGAACGTCCAGTACGACCACGCCCAGTCGATCATCACCACGACGCGGTTGCGGAAGTTGATGAGGAAGTAGATGTGCGCCCACAGCCAGACGAACCAGGCGGGAAATCCCGACAGGCGGAAACGGCCGAAATCCGCGACCGCCGCCCGCCGACCGATCGTCGCAAGCTGTCCGTAATCGCGGTAGCGGAAGGGCTCGCCGGGCTTGCCGGCCAGGCGGCGCAGGATATTGCGGGCCGCATG
>DATIVM010000277.1:0-6585 GCA_035465975.1 Usitatibacter sp. | reverse complement strand
CCCGCCTCCTCGCCGACCATCACCGGCATCAGCATCTCGGGCAGCGCCACGCCGCCGGCCGCTCGCATGCGCAGGCGCACGAGCGTCGGGATGCGCCACGGATACGGCCAGTCGTCGCGCCACGCCGGCTCGCTGAAATCGTTCTCCGCGCCGAAATAGGAGAACTCGACCGCCTGCACGTCCGCCGCGAGGATCGAGGGCTTCGCCTCCTCGAGCGCCTTGAAGTCCGCGGCCTCGGGCCCGGCGAGCGCGCGGCGCATGACGAGGTTCTTCACCCGCGGGCGCTGCGGGTCGTCCTCGACGCCGACGCCCACCAGCGCGAGGCCGCCCTGCGCGAGCCCCGCGGGCCGCGACGAGACGAAGCGCAGCTCGTGCTCGCTGCCGTCGAACGCGAAGCGCAGCATCGCCGGGTCCTTCCAGCGCAGCGGAAAGGTCTCGGCGATCTCCCGGCGCAGGAAGTTCTCGCCGATGCGGCGGTCGGCGACGCGCCGCCCGTTGGCGTCGGCGGCGTCCCAGCTCTTCAGCGCGAAGGTGAGCCCGGAGTAGAGGAGCGACATCATCGCGCCCAGCAGCACCATGGCGACCACCAGCTCGATCAGCGTGAAGCCGCCCTGGGGCCGGAGCCTCATTGGCGGCTCCCCAGCCTGAGCGTGGCGAGCGAGAACGAATGGTCCTTGCCGTCGCCCCCGCGCCAGTCCACCTTCACCTCGATGCGATAGAGCGCGTACGCGGACGGGATCGGGTGGGCGGGATCGATGCCCTCCGTGGACGGCGTGATCGCGGTCGTCCAGTGGAAGCGCGGGTCCTGGGCCTCGCCCTGCGCGATGGCGGGCTTCACGGGCTCCTCGGCCCCCGCGTCCTCGAGATGCGAGCGCGCCACCTCGAGCGCGCGCGAGCGCTCGTCGAGCGCCGCGGCGCGGGTCATGCCCTCGGAGAAGATCTCGAAGCCGGTCGAGAGCACCAGCCCGAGCAGCACGAACGCCACGACGACCTCGATGAGCGTGAAGCCGTCCTCGCGGCGGGGCCTAGTCCTCAATGGAGACCCTCCCGGTGAGCCAGTCGACGTCGACCAGGAATTTGCGCTCGCCGGAGGACACCGTGATGCGCCCGCCCGTGGAGCTGCCGTCCGGATAGAAGCGGATCGCGCCGACGCGTTCGCTCGTCACCTCGCTCTCGGCGGTGTAGAGCTTGAGGTCGATGCCGGAGGGAAGCTTGCGGGACTCCTTCTCGCCCGCCACCTTGAACTCGCGCGATTCCAGGTCGAGGGTGAGCGTGGCGTCGTGCCGCGTCGCCATCGCCGTCGCCTGCGTCTCGCGCAGCGCCGCGGCGAGCGTGCGCGCCGACGCCTTCAGGTCCGCGCTCGTGCCGCCGCGCAGCGGCACGCCGAGCAGCACCGCGTAGATCACCGCGGCGAGCGCGAGCACCACGAGCAGCTCGAGCAGGGTGAAGCCCGCGGACTTGCGCATGGGAAGCCCGGGAGGGCGCGCGCCTCAGTTCGAGACGTCGCGGTTCTCGCCGTCGCCGCCTTCCTTGCCGTCGGCGCCGAGCGACACCAGGTCGAACGGCTTGTTCTGGCCGGGGACGGTGTAGCGGTAGTCGTTCCCCCACGCGTCCTTCAGGTCGTCGTCCTTCGCGTAAGGCCCGTTCCACTTGCCCTCGGTGCCCGCCGGCGGCTTCACCAGCGCCTCCAGATTGTCCGGGAGCTTCCCCACCTCCAGCTTGTACATCTCGATCTGCCCGGCCAGGTGCTGGATGCGGATCCTCGCCTCCTGCGACTTCGCGCGCCCCATCTGCTCGAAGATCTTCGGACCCACGAAGGCCATGATCCCGGCGAGCAGGATGAACACGATCACGATCTCGAGGATGGTGAAGCCGCGCTGGCGGCGTTCGCGGCGTTGGCGGGGAAGGCAGCTCATCGGGAACCTCTTCGTTCTAGATCGGGATGTCGTACACGGACAGCATCGCCGACAGGATGGCGATGATGATGAACCCGATGACGAGCGCCATGGTGACGATCACCACCGGTTGCAGCAGCGCGAGGGCGCGGCGGATGGCCACCTCCACCTCCCGGTCGTAGGTGTCGGCGACCTGCATCAGCATGTCGTCGAGCCGGCCGGTCTCCTCGCCGACGAGGATCATGTGGACCGCGAGCATCGGGAAGCGGCCGGTCTCCATCATCGGGCGGCCGAGCCCGCGGCCTTCCTTCAGCTCGCGCGCGACGCCCGCGATCGCCTCGGCGAGCCAGGCGTTGCCCATGGTATCGCGCACGATGTTGAGCGCGGCGACCAGCGTCACGCCGTTGCCGATCAGCGTGCCGAGCGTGCGCGAGAAGCGCGCCATCTCGACCTTGGCGAAGAGCTCGCCCACGACGGGCGCCGTCACGCGCCAGCGGTCGAAGCGGTAGCGCACGTCCGGATCGCGCAGGCGCATCGCGCCGAGGTACGCGACCAGCGCGACGCCGATCAGCATGAGCCAGCCGTAGTTGCGCATCGCGTCGCCCGCGAAGAGCACCACCTGGGTCATGAGCGGAATCGACTTGCCCGCGCCGGCGAAGATCGGCTTGAAGCGCGGCACCACGGCGCCGAGGAGCACCACCACGGCGATCACCGAGACCACCGCGAGGAAGGCCGGGTAGGTGAGCGAGGCCTTGACGTTGTCGCGCAGGGCCTTGGAGCGCTCCATGTACTCCGCGAGCCGCACCAGCACGGTGGGCAGGCTCCCGCCCGCCTCGCCCGCGCGGATCATGTTCACGTAGAAGCGGGTGAAGACGCTGCGCTGCGACTCGAGCGCCTTGGAGAGGGAAGTGCCGCCGCGCACCTCGTTGCGAAGCTTCGAGAGGAGCTCGGCCACCCGCGGGTTGCCGGAGAGGTTGATGAGGATCTCGAAGCTGCGGTCGAGCGGGAGCCCGGCCTTGAGCAGCGTCGCGAGCTCGCGCGTGAGGACCGTCACGTCGTCCTGCGTCACGCCGCGGCGCGCGAAGAGCGAGGGGCGCGCGGTGCTGGAGACGGCCGCCTTCGCCGCGCCCGCTTCCTCGGCCCGGATGGGGATAAAGCCCATCGCCTGGATGCGCGCGACGGCGGCGGTGGTGCTGGAGGCCTCGAGCACGCCCTCCTGGACCTCGCCGGCCGGGTTCACGGCCTTGTACTGGTAGAACGGCACCGACCGGGCCCTCAATCCTCGCGCGTGACGCGCAGGACTTCCTCGATGGTGGTGACGCCCGCGAGCGCCTTGCGCAGGCCGTTCTCGAACATCGTCTCCATGCCTTCCATGATCGCCGCCGCCCGCAGGTCGCCGGCGGTGGCGTGGCGCATGATGAGCGAGCGCAGGTTGTCGCTCATGACCATGACCTCGATGATGCAGATGCGGCCCCAGTAGCCGGTGCCGGCGCACTCGGGGCAGCCGACCGGCTTGTACAGGACGACGTCGCCCTGGGGCACGTAGCGGCGCAGCGCCATCTGCTCGACCACTTCCGGCAGCGCGTTGTGCGGCTCGCGGCACTTGGGACAGAGCGTGCGCACGAGGCGCTGCGCCTGCACGCCGATCACCGTGGAGGTGAGGAGGTAATCCTCCGCGCCCATGTCGAGCAGGCGGCTGATGGTGGACGGCGCATCGTTGGTGTGGACCGTCGAGAGCACCAGGTGGCCGGTGAGCGCCGACTGCATCGCGATCCGCACCGTCTCCACGTCGCGGATCTCGCCCACCATGATGATGTCCGGGTCCTGGCGCACGATCGAGCGCAAGGCGTTGGCGAAGGTGAGGTCGATCTGCGGCTTCACCTGGATCTGGTTGATGCCGGGCATCTGGTACTCGACCGGGTCCTCGACCGTGACGATCTTCACGTCGGGCTTGTTGAGGCGGTCGAGCGCGGTATAGAGGGTCGTCGTCTTGCCGCTGCCCGTGGGGCCCGTGACGAGGATGATGCCGTTGGGCTCGTCGAGCAGCTGCAGGAAGCGCTCGAGCGCGACACCCTCGAAGCCGAGCGACTCGAAATTGAGCGGGACGCCGCCCTTGTCGAGGATCCGCATCACGACGCTCTCGCCGTGCATCGTGGGCACCGTGGAGACGCGCAGGTCGATCTCCTTGCCCTGGACGCGCAGCTTGATGCGCCCGTCCTGCGGCAGGCGCCGCTCGGCGATGTCGAGGCTCGCCATGATCTTCACGCGCGAGATCACCGCGGCCGAGAGGCGCCGCGGCGGCGACTCCACCTCGTGCAGCACGCCGTCGATGCGGTAGCGCACGATGAGGCGGTTCTCGAAAGGCTCGATGTGGATGTCGGACGCGCGCGACTCCACCGCCTTCGTGAGGATCAGGTTCACCAGGCGGATGACGGGCGCCTCGGAGGCGAGGTCCTTCAGGTGCGCGACGTCGCCGAAGTCGTCCTCCTCGACGCGCGTCTCGATGTTGTCCACGATCGCGCCCATCGAGGAGCGGCCGCCGCCGTAGAGGCGCTCGAGGGCCGCGTCGATCTCGTTGGGCGCCGCGATGTACGGGCGCACGCGCTTGCCCGCCGCCATCTGCACCGCGGAGAGCACGTAGGAATCGGTGGGATCGGCGACGGCGAGGGCCACCTCCTCGTCGTCCTCCCGCAGGGGAACGGCCTGGGAATCGCGCAGGAACTTGGGCGACAGGCGCTCCTCGAGCAGCGGCAGCTCGGGGAAATCGGAGGCCGCGGCGATCGGAACATCGAGCTGGTCGGCGAGGGCGTCCGCGAGGTCGCGGCCCGAGATCATGCCGAGTCGCTGGAGGATCACGCCGAGCTTCTCGTGCGTCTCGCCCTCCTGCAGCTTGAGGGCGCGCTCGAGGTTCGCGGGGTCGAGCTTGCCCCGCTCGACGAGGATTTCTCCGAGGCGCTTACGCAATGGGGGGGCTTCCGAATGTAAGCATTTGAAAATTATACAGTCCCGGGGGCAAAAAAAGCGGGCAGTGAGCCTGCCCGCCCCAAGACGGCCTCTAGACCGCAATCACATTGGCGCCGGTTGGAGGCAGGGCCGCGTAAAAAGTTCCTACAAACCGTAGGGATTTTCGCCTACGCGAGCGAAGGGGCAAAAAAAGACGGGCCCGAAGGCCCGTCGCGAAGGGAAGCGCGACTGGCTCCCGGCCTCTCACATGTTGTACGCGCTCTCGCCGTGCTCGGTGACGTCGAGACCCTCGCGCTCCTTCTCCTCGGGCACGCGCAGCCCGATCACGAGGTCGGCGATCTTGTAGGCGACGAACGCCACCACGCCGGACCACACGATCGTGAGGCCCACGGCCTTCGCCTGGATCCAGAGCTGGTCGAGGTAGCCCGGGTAGCCGACCTTCCCGGTCACCCAGTCGGTGACCACGCCGGGGCCGCCGAGGTCGGGGGAATTGAAGATCCCCGTGAGCAATGCACCGAGGATGCCGCCCAGCGCGTGCACGCCGAAGACGTCGAGCGAATCGTCCACGCGCAGCATGCGCTTGAGGCCGTTCACGCCCCACAGGCACACCACGCCCGCGGCGATGCCGATCGCGAAGGCGCCCGGAATGCCGACGTTGCCGGCGGCCGGCGTGATCGCGACGAGCCCCGCCACCGCCCCCGAGGTCGCGCCGAGCATCGAGGGCTTCCCCTTGAGCGCCCACTCCGCGAACATCCAGGAGAGCACCGCGCAGGCGGTCGCAAGGTACGTGTTCATGAACGCGAGCGCCGCCGAGCCGTTCGCCTCGAGCGCGGAGCCGGCGTTGAACCCGAACCATCCCGTCCACAGCAGCGAGGCGCCGATCATCGTCATGGGCAGGTTGTGCGGCGTGAGCGCCTCGCGGCCCCAGCCCACGCGCTTGCCGATCACGTAGGCGCCGACCAGGCCCGCGATCCCCGCGTTGATGTGCACGACGGTGCCGCCCGCGAAATCGAGCGCGCCCCACTGCCAGATGAGCCCCGCCTTCGCGTTCTGCGCGTCCACCACGTTCGCCGCGGTGTAGGCGTCCGGCCCGGGCCAGAACCACACCATGTGCGCGATCGGCGCATAGGAGAACGTGAACCAGATGACGATGAACAGCAGCACCGCCGAGAAGCGCGCCCGCTCGGCGAACGCGCCGAGGATCAGGCAGCAGGTGATCGCGGCGAAGGTCGCCTGGAAGGCGACGAACACCAGCTCGGGAAGCGGCGTGCCCTTCGAGAACGTGGCCGCCATCGAGTCCGTCGCGCCTTTGAGGAACAGCCGGTCGAAGCCGCCGAGGAAGGCGTTGCCCTCGGTGAACGCGAGGCTGTAGCCGTAGATGCACCACAGCACCGTCACGAGCGAGAACACCACGAAGACCTGCATCAGCATCGAGAGCATGTTCTTCGAGCGCACCATGCCGCCGTAGAAGAGCGCCAGCGCCGGCACGCTCATCATCAGCACGAGCGCCGTGGATACGAGCATCCACGCGGTGTCGCCCTTGTTCGGCGTGGGAGCGGGTGCGGCAGCAGGCGCGGCAGCGGCAGCGGGAGCGGGAGCTTCGGCCGCTTTGGCATCCGAAGCCGCCGGCGACGTTGCCGGCGCCTGCGCGAACGTCGCTCCGCCGAAGGCGAGCGCGGCCGAGAGCGCGATCAGGGTGATCAGTTTTTTCATGTGCGGTCCCTTG
>DATIVM010000276.1:0-14066 GCA_035465975.1 Usitatibacter sp. | reverse complement strand
CCCGAACAGGACCGTGAAACGACGCCGCGCCGATGATATTGCGGATTGCCCGTGAGAAAGTAGGTCATCGCCAGGGCCCTCTTCGACCAAACGCCCAACCAGCCCCCCGGTTGGGCGTTTGCATTTGCGGCGCCCGATGAGCATTGCGTTCATGCGCCCGCGGCGATAAGTTTGGCGCGGAGCCATGGATACGCACTGCCGCACGCACACGGGCCACGCGATCGCCATCGCGCTCGCGTGCCTGTGGCTCGCATGCGCGGGGTGTTCGCCCGCTTTCGGCGCACGCGGCGCGAAGGCCGAGCTGGCGAGCTCCGCAGGCGCGTCGCGCACGCCGCAGGTGGAAGCGACTCCGGCGAAGCGCCCGCCCATCGTCTCGCGCCGTGCCCTCGCGCCGGGCCTGCACGAGCTGGTCTTCGCCGACGGTTCCGTCTACCGCGGGACACTGCGCGGGTCGACCTTCCAGGGCCATGGCGAGCTCGTCTCCGGGCGCTTCCGCTACGACGGCGATTTCAGAGACGGCCTTCGCGACGGCCATGGCACGTACACGTGGCCCGGCGGAGACCGCTACGAGGGTCGCTTCGTCGCCGATCGGCCCGAGGGCCGCGGCACCTATGCCTTTGCGAACGGCGACCGCTACGACGGCGACGTGAAGGACGGCACGATCGAGGGGCGCGGCGTCTACGCGTGCCGCAACGGCGACCGCTACGAGGGCGAGTTCCGCGGCGGCGCGCCCAATGGTCTTGGCTCCTACCGCTTCGCGAACGGCGACCGCTACGACGGCGAGGTCGCCGACGGGCGAATCCAGGGATGGGGCCGCTACCGCACCGCGGCGGGCGATCTCGTCGAAGCGAGCTTCGCGGATGGAAGGGCGACGGGGATCGGCCGCGTGGAGTTCGCGACCGGCGATCGCTACCAGGGAGAGCTCGCGGCGGGCGTGCCGGCGGGCCAGGGCGTGTACAGCTATGCGTCGGGCCTGCGCTACGAAGGCGAGGTGCGCGACGGCGCGCCGCGCGGCCGGGGCATGGTGCGATTCCCCGACGGCACGCGCTTCGAGGGACGCTTCGAAGGCACGATCGCCGGGGCGGAGGGAGAGCTCGTCGAGCCCGACGGCAGCCGGGTGCCGGCCCGGATCGTGGACGGAAAGCCGGAGCCCGTGGCGCCCGCACGATCCGGTATAATTCCGGGTCCGAATACGGAGGCTTCACATGGCTGAACGCAAACGAGTCCGTCGCAACACGCTGGAGCGCCGCTGCCTGCCGAAGGTGTACAAGCGCCTCTTCCAGGGCGCGCCCAAGAGCGTGTTCAAGATGCTCGAGGCGATCAAGAAGAACTGATCGCTTCCGCCACTGCGATCCGACGGCCGCCTCCGGGCGGCCGTCGCGTTTCCGGGCTAGGCGAGCGCGCGCCCCACCACCTCGGCGACGTTCGCCGACAATTCCGCGGTGGCGCGGATCGATTCGAGCGCCGCGCGCGCATGCGCCTGCCGACCCGCGTCGTACTTGCGCCAGCGATCGAAGGCGCGCGCGAGGCGCGAGGCGACCTGCGGATTCAGCCGGTCGAGCGCCACCACCTGCTCGGCGATCCAGCGGTAGCCGCTTCCGTCGGCGGCGTGGAAGTGCAGCGGGTTGTCCATCGCGAACGAATGGAGCAGCGCCCGGGCGCGATTCGGATTGCGCAGATCGAAGTCGGCATGCGCCACGAGCGCCTTCACGCGCTCCAGCGTTCCCGGCAGCCACGAGGTCGCCTGCACGCGGAACCACTTGTCGATCACCAGCGCCTCGTCCCGCCACTTCTCGTGGAACATCGCGAGCGAGCGCTCGCGCTCGGGGCCGTTGCAGTTGGAGAGGCAGGCGAGCGCCGCCATCGCGTCGGTCATGTTCTCGGCGCGGCGGAACTCGAGGAAGGCGAGCGCGCGCGACGTCGCATCGTCGATGAGGCTGATGTAGCCGAGCGACGCGTTGCGCAGCGACCGCCGGCCGGCGCAGGCCGCATCCGGGGAGTACGGCCCGGCCACGGTGAAGTGCCGGAACGCGCCCTCGAAGCGGGTGCGGAAGCGCACTGCGGCTTCGCGCATGAGCTGCATGCGCGCGGCGTGGATCGCGTCGGGGTCGGCCACTTCCATGCATTCCGCGAGATAGCCCTCGGACGGGGGCTGCAGGCTCTCGGCGGCGAACGCCGGATCCTTCGCCCCTTCCGACAGCACGCGTCCGAGCGCCTCGAGGAACGCGGCGGGCACTTCCATCGGCTGCCCGGAGCGCATCCGCTCGATGCCTGCGAGGAGGATGCGCGTCGCCAGCGCCTGCCCGGCTTCCCAGCGGTTGAACGGATCGGAGTCGTGCGCCATCAGGTGCAGCAGCTCGGCGTCGCCGTAGTCGTAGCGCACGTGTACCGGCGCGGAGAAGCCGCGCAACAGCGAGGGCACGGGGCGCGCCGGCACGTCGCTGAAGGTGAAGCGGTGGCGCGGCTCCGTCACGCGCAGGACGATGGTCGCCGAGCCCTGCGGCGCGTGCGCCACCGCTCCGCCGCCTTCGAGCTTCAGCGGCAGGTCACGCCCCTCCGGATCGACGAGGCCGATCGCGAACGGGATCACGAACGGCCGCTTGCGCGGCTGGCCCGGCGTCGCCGGGCAGGACTGCTCCACATCGAGCGTGTAGGTGCGCTTCCCGGCATCGTACGAGCCGCGGCATTCGAGCGCCGGAGTGCCCGCCTGGGAGTACCAGCGCTCGAACTGCGCGAGATCCACGCCGTTGGCATCGGCCATGGCCGCGCGGAAATCGTCGCACGTCACCGCCTGCCCGTCGTGGCGCCGGAAGTAGAGGTCCATGCCGCGCCGGAAGCCTTCGCGCCCGAGCAGCGTTGCGTACATGCGCACCACTTCCGCGCCCTTGTCGTACACCGTCGCGGTGTAGAAGTTGTTCACCTCGACGTAGGTTTCGGGACGCACGGGATGGGCCATGGGCCCCGCGTCCTCGGGGAGCTGGCGGTTGCGCAGGTCGCGCACCTCCTGGATGCGCACCACCGGCCGCGAGTACTCGTCGGCGCTGTATTCCTGATCGCGATAGACCGTGAGCCCTTCCTTGAGCGAGAGCTGGAACCAGTCGCGGCACGTCACGCGGTTGCCGGTCCAGTTGTGGAAGTACTCGTGCGCGATCACCTTGTCGACGCCGAAGTAGTCCGCGTCGGTCGCGGTGTCCGCGCGCGCGAGGATGTACTTCGTGTTGAAGATGTTGAGGCCCTTGTTCTCCATCGCGCCCGCGTTGAAGTCGGGGACCGCGACGATCATGAAGCGCTCGAGGTCGAGCTCGAGCCCGAAGCGCTCCTCGTCCCAGCGCATGCACTTCTTCAGCGCCTGCATGGCGAAGCCGGCCTGGTCGAGCTTGCCGCGCTCCACGTAGACCTGCAGCAGCGCCTTCTTGCCCGAGCGCGTGGCGAAGTGGTCCTCGAGGAGGTCGAGGTCGGCCGCCACCATCGCGAAGAGGTAGCAGGGCTTCGCGAACGGATCCTCCCACCGGGCCCAGTGGCGGCTCGCCGCGTCGCCGGCCGGCGCGATGCGCTCCATGAACCAGCCGGGCGGCAATCCCTCGCCTTGCTGCACCAGGTTGCCGTTCGAGAGCAGCCGCGGGAAGCGCGCGCGGTCGGCACAGAGCGTCACCGCGTAGCGCGCCATCACGTCGGGGCGGTCGATGAAGTAGGTGATGCGCCGGAACCCCTCGGCCTCGCATTGCGTCACCAGCCCGCTCGCGGTCGCATAGAGGCCCTCGAGCCGGGTGTTCTTCCACGGATCGAAGCGGACCACCGTCTCGAGCGTGAAGGCCGCGGGCACGCGCGTGATGACGAGGCGCGAGGGCTCCACGCGGTAGTCGGATTGGTTCAGCGCGCGGCCGTCGATCGACGCGGAAACCAGCTGCAGGTCCTCGCCGTCGAGCACGAGCGGCGCATCGGGTGTGCGGGCCGCGGGATTGCGCGCGACCTGCAGCGTCGAGCGGACGGTGACCGCGCCGGGCCGGATGTCGACGTCGAGCGCCACCCCGGAGATCAGGAACGACGGCGGCGCGTAATCGCGGAGATTGATCGCTTGCGGTGCGGCGTCACGCATCGGGAGGGGCCGGGATCCGCGCTCGTGGCGCGCACCCCGGTGCGATGGAGAATGCGGGGATTCTACCGCAGCGTCGGGCGCGGCCCGGCGCTGCGCAGATCAGGCCGCGGCCTTGCGGCGGAAGAGCGCCGGGATCGCCTGGGTGGGCTTGCGCGTGGCGGGACGCTCGGGCGCCTCGACCGCCGCCGCGCTCGGCGAGGGCTCGTAGGGCTTGTTGAAATCCATGCCGCCGGAATTTCCGGAGGTGGTCTGCGCGGGCGACGCGGCATAGCGCGGCGCGCGCTCCTCCTCGCGGGGCTTGCGCTGGCGCGGCGGGCGGCCCTCGCCCGGGGGCTTGGGTGCCTGGGCGCGCGATTGCGGCTCCTTGCGGCCCTCGGTCTCCCGGCGCCCCTGCCCACGGCCGCGGCCTTCGCCGCGCGGCCTCGCCTCGTCGGCGGGCGCGCTCTCGCGCCGGCGCTCGGGCTCGAAGCCCTCGACGCTGCGCACCTCGATCTTGCGGTTGATGAGCTTCTCGATCGCGGCGAGCAGCGGCCGGTCCTCCGCACACACGAGCGAGAGCGCCTCGCCCGTCGAGCCCGCGCGGCCGGTGCGGCCGATGCGGTGCACGTAGTCCTCGGGGATGTGCGAAAGGTCGAAGTTCACGACGTGCGGCAGCTCCTCGATGTCGAGGCCGCGCGCCGCGATGTCGGTCGCGACGAGCACCTTCACCTTGCCTTCCTTGAAGTCTTCGAGCGCGCGGATGCGCGCGTTCTGGCTCTTGTTGCCGTGGATCGCGTCGGCGTTGATGCCGTCGCGCTGCAGCTGGGAGGCGAGGCGGTTGGCGCCGTGCTTGGTCTTCGTGAACACCAGCACCTGGCTCCAGCCGTTGCGCTTCACGAGCTGCGAGAGGAGCTCGCGCTTGCGGCTCGCTTCCACGTGGTAGAGGTATTGCGTGACGAGCTCCGCCGGCGTGTTGCGGCGGGCCACTTCCACGGTCGCCGGATCGTCGAGGAACTGCGCGGAGAGCTTGCGGATCTCGTCGGAGAACGTCGCCGAGAAGAGCAGCGTCTGGCGCATCGGGGCCTTCGGGAGCAGCGCGATGATGCGCTTGATGTCCGGGATGAACCCCATGTCGAGCATGCGGTCCGCCTCGTCGAGGACGAGGATCTGCACCTTGCCCAGGTTGACGGCGCGCTGCCCCACGAGGTCGAGGAGGCGCCCCGGGGTGGCGACGAGGATCTCGACGCCCTTGCGGAGCTCCTCGATCTGCGGGTTAATGTTCACGCCGCCGTATACGACGAAGGAGCGCAGCGGCACGTGCTTGCCGTAGACCTTCACGCTCTCGTGGACCTGGATCGCGAGCTCGCGCGTCGGCGTGAGGATCAGGCAGCGCACCGGGTGCAGCGCCGGCGAGAAGCTCTTCGTCGCCATCGGGGCGAGGCGCTGCAGCAGGGGAAGCGTGAATCCGGCGGTCTTCCCGGTGCCGGTCTGCGCGGCGCCGAGGAGGTCGCGTCCGGAGAGGACGACGGGGATGGCTTGCGACTGGATGGGGGTGGGTTCGGTATAACCTTGCTCCGCGACGGCGCGAAGCAGCTCGGGGATCAGCCCGAGGCCTTCGAAGGACGTGCTTATGTCAGTCTCCTGAACGGATCGGCCCGCGAAGGACTCGGCCTTCGACACCGGTTCAGGCAGATGAAATTCTCTTCTGGGAAATTCGAGGGTCGGAATGAGCCGCGAATCGGAGGGAGGCGTTAACCGGATGAGACGCCTCGCACACCTGAAGGAAGATTATACCGGGAAATCGGGCGATTTCCCATTGATGCCCTAGGGTTTCTTACGCTTGTCGCGGAGGGGTATATTCGCGCTTCCCACGCCGCGCCCGACACGAAACGCCACCCGAGGAGGTCCATCATGCGCCGCATCCCGCTGCTCGCTTCCCTCGCCGTCTTCTTCGCCGGCGCCGCCCTCGCGGCGGAGCCCATCAAGGTCGGCATCAGTCTCGCCCAATCCCCCCCCGGCTCGGTCGTCCAGGGCACCCAGGTGAAGGACGGCCTGGAGATCGTCAAGGACATGGTGAACGCCAAGGGCGGCGTGCTCGGCCGCCAGATCGAGCTGGTGTACGAGGACGACCAGGGCATCCCGGAGAAGGGCCGGGCCGCCACCGAGAAGCTCATCACCAAGGACCACGTGGTCGCGCTCACCGGCGGCCACCAGAGCTCGGTGTGCCTCGCCGAGATCGAGGTCGCCCACCGCTACCACGTCCCGTACATCAACACGAACTGCTGGTCGGACGACATCCGCCTCAAGGGCTATCCCGAGGTCTTCAACCCCGGCAACTACAACTCGCGCGTCTCGATGGCGATGGCCGAAACCATCGCCGCCATGAAGCTCAAGAACGTCGTCGCGTTCGCCGAGAACACGGACTACGGGATCGGGCAGGCCAAGCTCCTCGACAAGTTCATCAAGGAGAAGTCGCCGGGCACGAAGTACAAGTACGAGACGCTCGACCGCGCGAGCAAGGACTTCACGCCCGCGGTGCTCGCGCTGCGCGCCAACCCGCCGGACATGGTGATCAACATCATGCTGCCGCCGGCCGCCTACATCCTCATGAACCAGCTCTACGAGCAGGGCGTGGCGCCGAGCGCGAAGACCTGGATGTACGACGGCGCCGGCCTCGCCGACTACCCGGACTTCTGGCAGAACGTGAAGGAAGCGGGCAACGGCATGATCTGCTTCGCGCTCTACCACCCGAAGATGGACATCCCGCCGCTCGGCAAGCAGGTCGCCGACGAGTACAAGAAGCGCACGAAGGGCGAGCCCAACCGCCTGATCTTCCAGGCCGCCGACTCGCTGCTCCTCATCGTCGACGCGATCAAGCAGGCGAAGAGCACCGATCCGAAGGCGATCGAGAAGGCGCTTCGCGGCATGAAGTTCAGCGGCACGCGCGGCACGTTCTCGTTCACGGAGAAGAAGGGCAACACCTACCAGCAGTGGGCCGACATCCCGTACGTGAACTACCAGCTCACCGCGGTGAACCAGCCCATCTCCGAGGCGGACCTGATCCAGGGGCCCGGCCAGAAGCTGGACGTGGGCAAGCTGCAGAAGCCGAAGTAACCCCCCGGCGCCCGCCCCGCGCGTCGGGGCGGGCGCCGCTCCCCGCTTCCCCCGGTTTCGCGCCGGCTCCCGGCGCGAGGTGAGCCATGCTGCAGATCGACCTCTTCGTGAACGGCCTCATCGTGGGGCTCTTCTACGCGCTCATGGCAGTGGGCCTCGCGATGATCTTCGGCGTGCTGAAGATCGTGAACTTCGCGCACGGCGAGTTCTACATGGTGGGCGCCTACACGTACGTGCTGGTGGCGCTGAAGCTCGGCGTGCCGCCGTGGCTCGCGCTCCCGCTCGCCGCGGTCGCGGGCGCCGCCCTCGGCTGGGTCGTGGAGCGCACGCTGATGCGCCCGCTCTACGCCGGCTACGGAAGCTGGAGCATCATGAAGGACGAGTACGCGGTGGTGGTCACGTTCGGCCTCTCCCTCTTCCTCATCAATCTCGTCGACAAGGTGGTGGGGCCGTATCCCTACCGCGGTCCCGCGCTCGTCGAGACCTCGCGCTTCGCCATCGGGCCGGTGATGCTGAACGGCCAGAAGCTCATCGCCGCGGCGGTGTCGGCGGCGCTCCTCGTCGGCCTCGCGCTCTTCATCAAGCGCTCGCTTTGGGGCCGGCAGATCCAGGCGGTCGCGCAGAACCGGCTGGGCGCCTCGCTCGCGGGCATCGACGCGACGCGCACCACGAGCCTCATCTTCTCGATCTCGGGGCTGCTCGCCGCGCTCTCCGGCGCGCTCCTCGCCCCGCTCATCAACCCCTCGCCCGACGTGGGCGGCTTCCCGGCGATCAAGTCGTACGTGATCGTCGTGCTCGGCGGCATGGGCTCGGTGTGGGGCGCGATGATCGCCTCGCTCCTGCTCGGCGTGCTGGAATCGTTCTTCGCGGTCTACGTCTCGTACGACTACCGGGACGCCTTCGGGCTGCTGATCCTGATGCTCGTGCTGCTGTTCCGGCCGCAGGGCCTGCTCGGCGAAAAGGGGCGCGAGCTGTGAGCGACGAGCGCAACCTCTGGAGCCGGCGGCTCGCCACGGACTTGCGCGCCGCGCTCGTGGTCGTGGCGCTGATCGCCGCCGCGCCCCTCGTCGCCACGTCGCCCTACACGCTCGGCGTGCTCATCGTGAGCATGTATTTCGCGCTCCTCGCGATGGGCTGGAACCTGCTCGCGGGGTTCACCGGGCAGTTCTCGCTCGCGCCCGCCGCCTTCGCGATGCTCGGCGCCTATGTGCCGGGCCTGCTCGACTACCACTGGCACGTCTCGCTCGCGTGGGGCATTCCCGCGGGAGTCGGCGGGACGGCGCTCCTCGGCTGGCTGCTGGGGCGCGTGGTGCTGCGCCTTCGCGGCCCGTACCTCGCCCTCACCACGCTCTCCTTCGCGGAGATCGCCCGCGTCGTGATCGGCAACTCGTACGACTTCACGCGCGGCGCGCAGGGGCTCAACGTGCCCACGCTGACGCAGAGCCGCCTCGGCTACTACTACCTGTTCGTCGCCGTGGTCCTCGCCGTGCTCGCCGGCCTCTACCTGCTCATGCGCGCCTCTCCCGGCCGCTTCTGGCTCGCGATCCGCGACGACGAGACGGGCGCCGAGAGCCGCGGCATCAACGTCGTCCGCTACAAGACGCTCGCCTTCGCGATCTCCTGCGCCATCTGCGGCCTGGCGGGCGCGCTCTACGGCACCTTCAGCCAGCTCGTGAGCCCCGAGCTCGGCCTGCTCCTCCAGACCGGCCTGGTGATCGCCATGGTGGTGATCGGCGGCATGGGCACGCTCACCGGCCCGCTCGCCGGCGCGATGCTGGTGTACCTCGCCTCGGAGTGGATGCGCGGCTTCGGCAACATCCAGATGATCGTGTTCTCGGCGCTGGTGGTCGTGTTCGCGCGCTTCTTCCGCGAGGGGCTCTGGGGCCTCGTCACGCGGCGGCGCGCGCGGGCCGCGCCGCAGGCCGCGGCGGGCGCGCCGTGAGCCTCCTGCGCACCGAGGGCCTCACCAAGCATTTCGGCGGCGTGGCCGCGGTCGAGGACCTCGCGCTCGCCCTCGAGGAGGGCGAGATCCTCGGCCTCATCGGTCCGAACGGCTCGGGCAAGACGACCGCGCTCAACATGCTCTCGGGCTTCCTCGCGCCCGATCGCGGCCGCGTCTGGCTCGCCGGGGAGGAGGTGACGGGGCTCAAGCCCGCGGCGCTCGCGCGCCGCGGATTGCTCCGCATGTTCCAGACCACGCGCGTCTTCTCGCGCATCTGCGCCTTCGACAACCTCCTCACCGCAGGGCTCGCGCGCGGCCTGCACGAGGCCGAGGCGCGGCGCCGCGCCGCGGCCCTCCTCGAGGAGCTCACCCTCTCCCGGGTGATGTACCTCGATGCGGGACAGCTCTCCGGGGGACAGCGCAAGCTCCTCGAATTCGGCATGTGCTTCATGGAGCCCCCGCGCGTGGCGCTCCTCGACGAGCCGTTCGCCGCGGTCCACCCGGTGATGCGCGACACCATGGCGCGCTTCATCCGCCGGCGCAACGAGCAGGGCCACACGTTCCTCGTGGTGAGCCACGACATGCCGATCGTGGTCGAGATGTGCCATCGCACGGCGTGCATGAACGCGGGGCGACTCATCGCGGCCGGGCCCACGCGCGAGGTGCTCCAGGACCGCCGCGTGATCGAGGCGTACCTCGGGAGCGGCAGCCATGCCTGAGCGCCTGCTCGCCGTCGAGAACGTCACCGCCGGCTATGCGCAGGACATCGACGTGCTGCGCGACGTCTCGCTCGCGGTGGACGCGGGACAGGTGAGCGGGCTCATCGGGCTCAACGGCGCGGGCAAGTCCACCCTCGTGAAGACGATCTGCGGCCTGCTCGCGCCCAAGGCGGGCCGCATCGAGTTCCTCGGCGAGTCGATCGCCGGCATCCCCACGCATCGGCTGATCGACCGCGGCATCTGCTGCATCCCGCAGGAGTCGAGCCTGTTTCCCTACCTGAGCGTCGAGGAGAACCTGCTGCTGCCGCTGCAGGGCCGGGCGCGCAAGTACGGACCGACGATGGAATCGCGCTATCGCGAGGTGCTGGAGATCTTTCCCGCGCTGGGGCAGAAGCGCCGCTCGGCGGCGGGCGACCTCTCCGGCGGCCAGCAGAAGCAGCTCGAGTTCGCGAAGGCCTGGCTCCAGCAGCCGCGCCTGTGCCTCATCGACGAGCCGAGCATCGGGCTCGCGCCGCTGCTCGCCGAGGAAGTCTTCACGTGGATCGAGCGGTTCGCGCAGTCCGGGATGGGCGTGCTGCTCATCGACCACAACGTGCGGCGCGTGGTGAGGATGTCGGACCGCATCCACGTGCTGAGCCTCGGCCGCATCACCGCCGCCGGCGACCGCGCCGACTTCGAGGGCGACCTGCACGAGCAGGTGCGCCAGTGGCTCGGCCTCGACTTCTGATCAGCTCGTGAGCGGCGGCGTGGCGGCCCGCGACGGGCGGAAGGCCTTCGAGAGCGCCTTGTAGACCGGCTGCGGGCAGACGAGCCGCGAGAAGCCGTAGGCGATGATCGAGGCGGCCATGAGCGGGAGCGCCATCTCGGACTCGCGCGTCATCTCGACCACGATCACGAAGGCCGTGATGGGCGCCTGCACCACGCCGGAGAAGTAGGCCACCATGCCGATCACCGCCACCGCCCCCACCGGCGCCGCCGGCAGGAACGCGGCGATGTCCTGCCCGAGTCCCGCGCCCACCGCGAGGGACGGGGAGAAGATGCCCCCCGGAATGCCGGTGACGTACGAGACCACGGTCGCGAGCAGCTTCAGCACGCCGAAGCCGAGCGGGATGCCGCCGCCTTCCTGCAGGATCCGCCTGGTCTCGGCGTAACCCGTTCCGTAGATCGTTCCTTCCGAGGCGTAGCCGAGGATCGCGATGGCGAGGCCGCAGAGCGCCGCGAAGAGGACCGGCCGGCCGCGGCGGAAGGTGGCGAACGGCCCCTCCAGGCCGCCGGCCGATGCGATGAGGAGGCGGGAAAAGGTGCCGCCGAGCAGTCCGCCGAGGGTCCCGCACAGCACGACCACGTTCCAGCCCGTCGCGAAGTCGAGCGTCGCGGCGGTGCGGCCGAAGTACGCGTAGTCGCCGAGCAGCGCGTACGAGACGATCCCGGCGATGATCACGGCCGTGATCACGATGCCGCTGGTGCGCTGCGAGAACGAGCGGCTCATCTCCTCGATCGCGAACACCACACCGGCGAGCGGCGCGTTGAACGCCGCCGCGATCCCCGCCGCGCCGCCGGCGAGGATCAGGCCGCGCTTCATGCTCTCGTGCGGGAACGAGGAGAAGCGGTTGAGCGCGTACATGATCGAGGCGCCGATCTGCACGGTCGGTCCCTCGCGGCCGATGGAGGCGCCGGAGAGGAGGCCCAGCAGCGTGAGGCCGATCTTGCCCACGGCGATGCGCAGCGACAGCAGCCGGCCGCGGACCGGCGAATCCGGGTAGGCGAGGGCGGCGATCGTCTGCGGGATGCCGCTTCCCTCGGCGCCGCGGAAGTAGCGCCGCGACAGCCAGCTCACCAGCGCGAGGCCGGCGGGCGCGAGCACGAAGGCGACCCAGGGCCGGCCGCGCAGCAGGCGCCCGAGCACCTCGAGGCACCAGGTGGCGGCGAGCGCGAAGCCGACCGCCGCGAGCGCGGCCGCGATGCTGCCCACGATGAAGACCAGCCGGCGGTTCCAGAGCGAGCGCGACAGCCAGACGTGGCGCGAGCGCCGGGCGATCCGCATTTGCAGGCTGCGGCGTGGCGGGAAGGACATTGTCGGCCATTGTCTCACAGCGAAATCCGGGCAAATCCGGCACGCGGATCGAGGAAATGTCGATGTCGCGCCGGCGCGGGCTTCCCGATAATCCGCGCATGTACTACGGCGAGCGATTGAACGGCTACACGCACCTCGCGGGAACGGTCCTCGCGCTGGGCGGGGCCGCCTCGCTCGTGTCCATGGCCGCCGCCCGCGGCGACGCGACGCGCGTCGCGAGCTTCTCGATCTACGGCGCGACGCTCCTGCTCACCTACCTCGCCTCGACGTGCTACCACAGCACCCGGGGCCGCGCGAAGGCGGTGTTCCGCAAGCTCGACCACAGCGCGATCTACCTGCTCATCGCCGGGACCTACACGCCGTTCGCGCTGGTGAGCCTGAGCCGGAGCTGGGGCTGGACGCTCTTCGCGGCGTCGTGGGGCCTCGCGGCCGTGGGCATCGTCCAGGAGATCTGCATCGCGAGGGGCGCGCGGCTCACCTCGCTCGCGATCTACGTCCTCATGGGCTGGATGGGGCTCGCGCTCATGGAGCCGCTGCGCGAGGCGATCACGCCGAACGGCTTCGCCCTGCTCCTCGCCGGCGGCATCGTCTACACCGTGGGGATCGTCTTCTTCCTCTTCGACCACCGCTTCCGGCACTGGCACGGCATCTGGCACCTTTGCGTGATCGCGGGAAGCGCCCTGCACTACGCCACGATCCTCAAGTTCGTGGCCTGACCCTCGCCGCATACGCCTCGCGCAGCTCGCGCTTGAGCACCTTTCCGATGGCGCTGCGCGGCAGGCTCTCGATCCGCTCCACCGCCGACAGCCGCTGCACCTTGCCGAGCCTCGCGTTGCACCAGTCGAGCAGCTCGCCGGCCTCGAGGGCCGCGCCGGGCTTCGCGACGACGAACGCGACCGGCGTCTCGCCCCACTGCGCGGACGGCACGCCGGCGACCGCGGCCTCGGCGACCGCGGGGTGGCTCGCCACGACCGCCTCGAGATCGCTCGGATAGACGTTGAAGCCGCCGGAGATGATCACGTCCTTGCGCCGGTCCACGAGCACGAGGAATCCGTCCGCATCGAAGCGCCCCACGTCGCCGGTGCGGATGAAGCGCCGGCCCTCCGCGTCGAACCATTCCGACTCGGCGGTGCGCTCGGGGCGGTTGTGGTACCCGGTCATCATCGCCGGCGAGCGGCCCACGACCTCGCCCGTCGCGCCGCGCGCGAGCTCGCGGCCGCGCTCGTCGATCACGCGGATGTCGTGGCCGGGCGCGGGCCGTCCCACGGTGTGCAGCTTGCCGCGATGCTCGTGCGCGACGAGGACGCAGGTGCCGCCGCCCTCGGTCATGCCGTAGTACTCGACGAGGCCGCCGGGCCAGCGATCGAGCGCCGCGGCCTTGAGCGCGGGCGCGAACGGCGCGCTGGTCGAGAACTTCATGCGGAACGACGAGAGGTCGTGGCGGCCGAACTCCGGGTGCTCGAGGATGCGCCGGTACTGCACCGGGACCAGCATCGCGTGCGTCACGCGGTGCCGTTCGGCGAGCGCGAGGAACGCGGCGGGCTCGAACTTCTCCATCAGCACGGCCGTGCCGCCGAGCGCGAACGTGGGCAGCGCGGCGACGAGCGTGGTGTTGGAATAGAGCGGCGTGGAGACGAGCGTCACGCAATCGGATCCGTAGCCGTAGGCCGCGCCGCGCTGCACGTGGGCCCAGCGCATCGAGTGCGGCTGCACGATGCCCTTCGGCTCGCCGGTGGTGCCGGACGAGTAGATGATGTTGAACGGCCAGTCGGGCGCGACGGGTGCGGCGGCCGGCGCCGGCGCGTAGGGGGCGAGCCATCGCCCGAGCGCCGCGGCCTCGAGGCGCACGCGCGGCGGCGTCACGCGCGCTCCCAGCGCCGCGTCGGTGGCGGCGTCGACGAAGAGCATCGGCGCGCCGGAGTCGATCGCCATCGCGGCGACGGTGTCGGGCGTGAGCGCGGGGGAGATGGGCGCGGCCGCCATCCCCGCGCGCAGCGCGCCGAAGAAGACCTCGACGTATTCGATCGAATTCGGCGCGCAGATCGCCAGCGCGCGCCGATGGGGCGCGCCGGCCGCCTGCAGTCTCGCGGCGACGCGATCCATGGCGGCATCGAGCGCGCCGTAGTCGACGACGCGCTCGCC
>DATIVM010000275.1:0-2764 GCA_035465975.1 Usitatibacter sp. | reverse complement strand
CGCCGAGGAGCGCCGCGGGCTGCGGATCGGCCTCGGGAAGCGCCAGCCCGCGCGGATGGAACGTGATGTCCGCGCACAGCGCCGCGAAGCGCGCCGTCATCTCCTCGACGCTCGCCCCGCCCGCATTGAAGACCGCGTAGCGGTAGCTTCCCAGCCACTTCAGCTCGCGCGCGAGATCGGCCCCGCGCTTCGGATAGACCATCAGGTGCGTGCCGGGATGCCGCGCGCGCAACGCCTCGATCTCGGGCGCCGAGGGCCAGCGCCCGAGGCCCGCGCCCGAGAAGTCGCGCAGCACGAAGCTCGCGGCGACGCGGTCAGGTCCCGCGCCTTTGCGCACGCGGGGCGCGTCGCCGCATTCGAGCTCGAGCAGCGCCTCGAAGAGGCTGTAGCCGTCGACGCGCGCGAAGAGGTCGTAGAACTGCCCCGCGGCGCGCGGGTTGATCTCGATCACGCGCGGCTCGCCGCTCGCGGGGTCGAGGCGCACCTCCGTGTTGAACATGCCGTGCCCGAGCTCCATGCCTTCGGCCAGGCGCGCCGCGAGCGACTCGACGCGGGCGAGCTGCGCCGCCGGCAGCGACGACGGGTACTGGAAGCGGCGGAAGTGGTCTGTCCCCGGATACATGATCGAATCGACCGTGCCCAGCACCGTGGCCTTGCCGCGCCGCACGTAGCCGTTCACCGTCACCTGCGCCCCGCGCGCGATCTCCTCGCAGACCATGCTGAAGGGGTCCTCCGTGAACGGGGTGCACGCCCGCATCACGTCGGCGAAGGGGCGCACCAGCCGCTCGATGATGGCGGCCTCGAGGGCGCCGAACGCCGCGTGGCGGCGCAGCTCCTCGAAGCTCGCCACGCGGCGCGCGAGCACGGAGAACGCGGCCTTCACCGGCTTCACGTAGAAGGGGAACGGCAGCGGCACCTCGCGCGGCGAGGCGAAGCCGCGGCGCAGCAGCCCGAAGCGCGCGTTCGCCTCGGGCGCGATGCGATCGAAGGCGCGGCGCGCGTAGAACTTGTGCTGGATGCCGACGACCGCTTCCACCGGCGCGTGGGGCAGGCCCAGGCGCTGCGCGAGGAGCGCCGCGAGGAACGGGCCGAACTGCTCGTCGGAGCTCGTGACCGCCTCCACGCGGCGCCGCGCGTAGCGCCGCGCGAGGCGATCCACGAACGCGAGCGCGTCGAAGGCGAAGAGCCGCAGGTTCCCCGGGAAGCGGAACAGGTCGAAGCCCTCGAACAGGAACTCGTAGCGGTCCGCGAGCGCCGGGTCGCGGGCGGCGGCAACGTCCCACTCGTCGGGAAACAGCACCAGCACCCGGCGGCGCCCGGCGCTCATCCCAGCGTGTCCCCGCGGATGTTGCGCGCCCACTCGTCGGCGTAGCGCGCCTCGAGCTCGCTCATGGCGCCGGACACGCCGCCCGCCCCGGGCACGATCTTCATCGTGCGCTCGGCGAGATCGTACTTGTGCACGGTGGCCACGTGCGCCGCGAGCCGGTCGGAGAGATAGCTGTAGCACGTGTTGGTGAGCGTCGGCGCGGGATTCGGGGGCCGCCCGTCGAGGAGCGCCACGACCGCCGCGGCGCAGACCTTCGCCTGGGCATTCGCCATGTGTCCCGACTTCGCCATCACCGGCGCGTGCTGGATCGCATCGCCCAGGATGTGCACGCCGCGCGCCGCCGCCGACTCGTACGTGAGCCAGTCCACCTCGCACCAGCGGCCGTTCGCGGTGACGAACGGATCGGCGACCGACGCGGCCTTCATCGGGGGGAGGACGTTCAGCACGTCGCCGCGCACGTCCTCCAGCTCGAGCTTCACGGTGCCGGTGGCGACGTCCACGTCCACCGCCTTGCTGTTGGGCCGGTAGTCGACCATGCCGGGATAGAGCTCCGCCCATGCGCGCTGGAAGAGCGAGGCCTCGGAGGCGATCTCGCCATTCGCGTCGGCAACGAGGATCTTCGCGCGCGGCTTGGCGCGCCGCAAGTACGCCGCGACCTGGCAGACCCGCTCGTAGGGCGCCGGCGGGCAGCGGAACGGCGTCTCGGGAATGGCGATCACGAAGACGCCGCCCTCGGGCATCGCCTCGAGGCGGCCGCGGAGCTCCAGCGTCTCGGGCCCGGCCTCCCACGCGGCCGGGAGGCGCGCGCGCACCGCCGGATCGCGCGTTGCGGGAAACTCGTCCCACATGAGATCCACGCCGGGGGACACGATCGCCCGGTCGAAGGGAAGGCGCCCGCCGCCCGCGAGCCGGACCTCGCGGCGCGCGGCATCGACCAGCGCCGCGCGGTCGCGAATCCGCCGCACGCCGTGGCGTCTTTCCAGGGCGCTGTACGGGGTCGTGATGTCGGCGAGCGTGCGGAAGCCTCCCAGCACGAGGTTGGAGACCGGGCAGGAGACGAACGCTTCGCGCGGCTCGACGAGCGCCACGTCGATGGACGGATCCAGGAGGCGCACGTACTTGGCGGCGGTCGCGCCGCCGTAGCCCCCGCCCACCACCACCACCCGCGATTTCGGACGCGCGGGCGGCGCGGCGGCGCAACCGCCCACCGCGGCGAGCGCGCCCCCGGCGGCGAGCTGCAGGATCCTGCGTCGGGCGATGTCCATGTGCGGTTAACGAGCCCGGCGCGCGAAATAATCCGCGAGCGCCGCGATCTCCGCCTCGCTGTAGCCCTTCGCGATCTGGTCCATCACGGTGGCGCGCCTGCGCCCCGCCTTGTAGTCCTCGAGCACGGCCTCGAGCTCGCCGCGGTCGCGCCCGGCGAGCGCCGGGAGCACC
>DATIVM010000274.1:0-11106 GCA_035465975.1 Usitatibacter sp. | reverse complement strand
AATGACCATGCGGACAAGAGCGAAGCGATCCTTTTGCATGGCCATCCCCGCGCAGGCGGAAATCCACCGGAGCCCGACATGAGCGCCATCCTCAGCAATCCCCCCGCCGCGGGCGCCCGGGAATCCCCCGGCCTCTGGATGCTCGCGTGGCGGCGCCTGCGCCAGGACCGCGTGGGCATGGTGTCCCTCGTGATCGTCGCGTTCTTCCTCCTCATGATGATCGCCTCCTACGCGGGGCTCGTCGCCTCGGACTGGAACCGGGAGAAGGGGGTCTCCTACGCGAACCCGTCGTTCCTGGCGGGCGCGGAGAACCTCGAGGCGAAAGCCATGGAGCAGCGCAAGGCCGCGGCGAAGGCGCCGCCGGTCGACCTCTCCGACGTCGACCCGCTCGCGCCCCGCTACAAGGAGTGGCAGGAGCGCGCGGCGAAGATCGCGGTGACCCAGGTGAAGCGCGCCGAGACGCTGCCCTTCGGCGGCGACAAGTGGGGACGCGACGTGCTGCAGAAGACGATCAAGGGGAGCGAGGTCTCGATCTTCGTGGGCCTTTCGAGCGCGCTCCTCGCGACGGTCATCGGCACGATCCTCGGCGCGATGGCGGGCTACTGGGGCGGGAAGGTGAACGACCTCCTCGAGTGGTTCTACAACATCTTCACCTCGATCCCGTACATCCTCCTCATCCTCGCCTTCGCCGCCGTGGCCACGGCGACCGGCAAGTTCGGCAAGGGGATCGTCCCGATCGTGCTGGTGCTCTCGCTCACGGGATGGACCGGTATCTACCGCCTGATCCGCGCCGAGTACATCAAGCACGCGAACCGCGAGTACGTGAAGGCCGCGCAGGCGATCGGCGCCTCCCACGCCTCGCGCATGTTCCACCACATCCTGCCCAACGTGAGCCACGTGGCGCTGGTGCAGCTCTCGCAGTACACGGTCGGGTTCATCAAGGCCGAGGTGATCCTCTCCTTCCTCGGCTTCGGCGTGCCGGTGGACATGGTGTCCTGGGGCACCATGCTCGCCGAGGCGCAGAACGAGCTCGTGATCGGCAAGTGGTGGCAGCTCGTCGCCGCGGGCGCGAGCATGGCGGTGCTGGTCACCGCCTTCTCGCTGCTCACCGACAGCCTGCGCGACGCGCTGGACCCCAAGCTCAAATGAGCGCCCACGATCTCCTCCTCCGGGTCGAGGACCTGGACATCCGCTTCCGGCTCGACCGCAAGTCGCTTCCCTTCCGCGCGGTGAACGGCATCACGTTCGACATCCCCCGCCACAGCACCGTCGCGCTGGTGGGCGAGTCGGGCAGCGGGAAGAGCGTCTCGGCGATGTCGATCCTCGGGCTGCTCCCGGAGAACGCCATCGTCGCCCCGGAGAGCCGCATCACCTATTGGGCCCCGGACGCCGGCCCCGACCAGGGACGCGACCTCCTGAAGGCCTCGCAGCGCGACCTGCAGGCGCTTCGCGGCAAGGACCTCTCGGTGATCTTCCAGGAGCCGATGACCTCGCTCAACCCGGTCTTCACGGTGGGCGAGCAGATCGCCGAGGTGCTGCGGCTGCACATGGGGATGGGCATCCGCCAGGCGCAGGCCCGCGTGGTGGAGCTCCTGAACGAGGTCGGCATTCCGAACCCGCAGCTGCGCGTCAACTCCTACCCGCACGAGATGTCGGGCGGGCAGCAGCAGCGCGTGATGATCGCGATGGCGATCGCCTGCGAGCCGAAGCTGCTGATCGCCGACGAGCCCACCACCGCGCTCGACGTGACGATCCAGAAGCAGATCCTCGACCTCATCGCGAGCCTGCAGCAGCGCCACCACATGTCCGTGCTCTTCATCACCCACGACCTGGGCGTGGTGGGCGACATCGCCGACCGCGTGGTCGTGATGCAGGAAGGCGAGATCCGCGAGCAGGGCGCGGTGGATGCGATCTTCCGCGACCCGCAGGATCCGTACACCAAGGCGCTGCTCGCGTGCCGCCCGCGGCTCGATCGCCGCCCGAAGCGCCTGCCGGTGATCGACGACTTCCTCAAGGGGGAGGGGCGGGTGCACCTCGAGGAGCGGCGGCGGGGGACGAGCCCGGAGGACGAGATCATCCTCGAGGTGAAGAACCTCGACAAGACGTTCTTCCTGAAGGAGGGCCTCTTCGGCAAGCGCCCGGTGCCGGCGGTGAAGGACGTGAGCTTCCGGCTGCCGAAGGGCAAGACCCTGGGCCTGGTCGGCGAGTCCGGGTCCGGCAAGACCACCGTGGGGCTCACCGTGATGCGCCTGCACGAGGCGACCGGCGGCGAGGTGCTCTTCGAGGGCCGCAACCTCCTCTCGCTCACCGACAAGGAGATGATGGCCTACCGGCGCCGCATCCAGATCATCTTCCAGAACCCCTACGCGTCGCTCAACCCGCGCTTCACGGTGGGGCAGGTCCTCCTCGAGCCGATGCGCATCCACGGCATCGGCCGCGACGACCGCGAGCGCGTCGACATGGCGCTCTCGCTCCTGCGCCGCGTGGGCCTTCCCGAGGCTTCGTTCCACAAGTACCCGCACGAATTCTCCGGCGGCCAGCGGCAGCGCATCGCCATCGCGCGCTGCCTCACCATGAAGCCCGACGTTTTGATCTGCGACGAATCGGTCTCCGCGCTCGACGTCTCGGTGCAGGCGCAGGTGCTGAACCTGCTGCAGGACCTCCAGGACGAGTACGGGCTCTCTTACATCTTCATCTCGCACGACCTCGCGGTGGTGAAGTACATCTCCGACCGCGTGATGGTGATGAACGAGGGAGCCGTGGTCGAGATGGCCGACTCCGACGAGATCTACCGCCACCCGCAGCAGGAATACACGCGCCGCCTCCTCGCCTCGATCCCGAAGGGGCTGCAGCGCGCCAAGGAGCTCGAATGATCCCGCGAATCCCGGCCGCGCTCGGCGCGTGCCTCCTCGCCGCCGCCTGCGCTTCGCCGAACCCCGGGCAGCCGCTCGCCCTGTCGTCCGCGGCCGCGCAGGCGCCGGCGGTCGCGCCCGGCATCCATCCCGACCGCTTCGATGCCGCCGTGCCCGCGAAGGACGACCTCTACCGGCACGTGAACGGCGCCTACATCGCGCGCACGCCGATCCCGCCCGACAAGTCGTGGTACGGCACGTTCATCGAGCTGCGCGACCGCTCGCTCGACCAGCTGCACGACATCGTCGACGGGCTGGAGCGCGACCCGGCGTCCGCGCGGGATCCCGACGCGCGCAAGATCCGCGACCTCTACGCGAGCTTCATGGACGAGGCGCGGGTCGATGCGCTCGGACTGAAGCCGATCGCCGGGGAGCTCGCGCGCATCGACGCGCTCCGCAGCAAGGACCAGGTCCCCGCGCTCATCGCCCACTTCAACGAGATCGGAGTGGGCGCACCGTACAGCGCCGACGTGCACCAGGACGCGCGCGACTCGACGCGCTACATCGTCGACCTGGTGCAGGGCGGCCTGGGCCTCCCCGACCGGGACTATTACCTGAAGGACGACGACGCCCGGCTCCGGCAGATGCGCGCGAAGTACGAGGCGCACATCGAGAAGATGCTGCGCATGTCGGGGGAGCGCCACGCTCCGCGGGTCGCGCGCGGCATCCTCGCGCTCGAGACGCGCCTCGCGCGCGTCCAATGGACCCGCGTGGAGAACCGCGATCCCGTGAAGCGCTACAACCCGGTGCCGGTCGCGAGGCTCCCGAAGGTCGCGCCGGGGGTCGACTGGAAGCGCTACCTCGTCGCCGCCGAGGTCGAGGGCAAGATCGACACCGTGGTGGTGAGCCAGCCGAGCTACCTGCAGGGCTTCGCGAAGGTCCTGCGCGCCACACCCCTCGAGACCTGGAAGCAGTACTTCCGCTGGCGCCTGCTTTCCGCCTATGCGCCGTACCTCTCGAAGCCCTACGTGGACGAGCGCTTCGAGTTCGTGGGCCACGTGCTGCAGGGCATCCCCGAGAACCGGCCGCGCTGGAAGCGCGGCATCGAGCTCGTCGAGGGCTCGATCGGCTTCGCCCTCGGCAAGGTCTACGTGGCGCGCTACTTCCCGCCGGAGCGCAAGGCGCGCATGGACCAGCTCGTGAGGAACCTCCTCGAGGCGTATCGCCAGAGCCTCGAGGGACTCGACTGGATGGGCCCGCAGACGAAGAAGGAGGCGCTCGCCAAGCTCGCCGCCTTCACGCCCAAGATCGGCTATCCCGCCGAATGGCGCGACTACTCGAAGCTCGAGATCGATCGCGGCGACCTCGTCGGGAACGTCATGCGCGCCAACCGCTTCGAGTACCGGCGCGACATCGCGAAGCTCGGCAAGCCCGTGGACCGCGCCGAGTGGTTCATGACGCCGCAGACCGTGAACGCGTACTACAACCCGGAGATCAACGAGGTGGTGTTCCCGGCCGCGATCCTGCAGCCGCCGTTCTTCGACGCCTCCGCCGACGACGCCGTGAACTACGGGGCGATCGGCGCCGTGATCGGCCACGAGATCAGCCACGGCTTCGACGACTGGGGGAGCCAGTACGACGGGCAGGGGAACCTGCGCAACTGGTGGACGAAGCAGGACCACGAGCGCTACGCCGCGCGCACCGCGAAGCTGGTGGCGCAGTACGGAGCCTACAGCCCGCTCCCCGGCTACCACCTCAACGGCAAGCTCACGCTCGGCGAGAACATCGCGGACAACGCCGGGCTCGAGATGGCGTGGAAGGCCTACCAGATCTCGCTCCACGGCAAGCCCGCTCCGGCGGTCGGCGGCCTCACGGGGGCGCAACGCTTCTTCATCTCCTGGGCGCAGGTGTGGGCCGAGGAGATGCGGCCCGAGGAGCAGGTCCGGCGCATCAAGGTCGATCCCCATTCGCCGGGCCGCTTCCGGTGCGACGGCGCCGCGTCGAACCAGGCGGCGTTCTACGACGCGTTCGGCGTGAAGCCGGGCGACGGCATGTACCTTCCGCCCGAGCGGCGCGTCTCGATCTGGTGAGCGGCATGTTGCCCCTGCGCCGCGTCCTCGCGCCGTTCGCCCTCGCGTTCCTCGCCGCGCCCGCCGCCGCCGCGCCCGCGCGCCCGCTGATGCCGGTCTGGGACGCGGCGGGCATCACGCGCGCCTGCGACACGGGCATCGCGAAGGCGCGGCGCATGATCGCCGCCATGGAGGCGAAGCGCGGGCCCGCCGGCATCTTCGACGAGTGGAACCGCCTCGCGATCGAGATGGAGGACTTCGGCGCGCCCGTCTTCCTGCTCTCCAACGTCCACCCGGACAAGGCGGCGCGCGACGCGGCGGAGCCGTGCCTGCAGAAGCTCACCACGCTCAACACCGACCTCATGCAGAGCGAGAAGCTGCTCGCGCGGGTGCGCTCGGCGAAGCCCGCCAATCCGCACCAGGCGAAGCTGCGCAAGGACCTGCTCGAGGGATTCGAGGACAGCGGCGCCTCGCTCCCGCCGCGGAAGCGGGCGCGGGCGAAGGCGATCTTCGACGAGCTCGAGGAGCTGCGCCAGGCCTACGAGCGCAACGTGCGCGACGACCCGACGAAGGTGGTGTTCTCCCCGGCGGAGATGGAGGGCATGCCCGAGGCCTTCGTCGACGCGCACGCGAAGGATCGGGACGCCGGCGGCAACTACGTGCTGCGGCTCGACTATCCCTCGTACTTCCCGTTCATGGCGCGGGCGAAGAGCGGGGCGGCGCGTGAACGCTACTACCGCGCGAAGCTGCGCGAGGGCGGCGAGGCGAACCTGGGGCTCCTGGAGAAGATGTTCGCGCTGCGCAAGGAGCTTGCGGGCCTCTACGGCCTGCCGTCCTTCGCCGCGTATGCGCTGCGCCACAGGATGGTCCGCGAGCCCGCGACCGTCGAGAGATTCCTCGCCGAGGTGCACGATGCGGTCGCGCCGCTCGAGAAGAAGGAGCTCGAGGAGCTGCGCGCCGAGAAGGCGCGCGACCTCGGCACGCCGCTCGAGGCGACGAAGCTCGAGCGCTGGGACCTCTCCTACTACCAGGACAAGGTGAAGCGCGAGCGCTACGCCGTGGACCAGGAGGCGCTGCGCAAATACTTCCCGACGGACAAGGCGATCGCGTACACGATGCTCGTCGCCCAGCGCCTCTACGGCGTGAAGTTCCGCGAGGTGAAGGTGCCGACCTGGCACCCCGACGTGCGCTACTTCGACGTGCTCGACGCGAAGACCGGCCGCTTCCTCTCCGGCTTCTACCTCGACCTCTATCCGCGGGAAGGGAAGTACAACCACGCCGCGGCCTTCCCGATCCGCGCCGCGAGCCGCGTCGCCCGGCGCACGCCGCTCGCCGCGCTGGTCACGAACTTCGACCGCGCGGGCCTCGACCACGACGAGCTCGAGACGATGATGCACGAGTTCGGGCACGTCCTGCACAACGTGCTGTCCGAAGCGGACTACGACCCGGACGCGGGGACCGCGGTGAAGCTCGACTTCGTCGAGGCGCCTTCGCAGATGTTCGAGGAATGGGCGCGGCGCGAGCAGCCGCTCGACCTCTTCCGCGAGGTGTGCCCGGATTGCCCGCACCTCAGCCACGAGCAGATCGCCCAGCTCGAGGCCGCGCGGCGCTACGGCCAGGGCATCCGCTACGCGCGCCAGTGGCTCTACGCGACCTACGACATGGAGCTCTCCCTCGATCCGCGCCCGCCGCTCGCCGTCTGGAAGAAGCTCGAGTCGGCGACGCCGCTCGGCCACGTGGAGGGCACCATGTTCCCCGCTTCGTTCAGCCACATCGCGAGCAACTACGCGGCGGGCTACTACGGCTACATGTGGTCCGAGGTGCTCGCGCTCGACATGCTCTCGCCTTTCCGCAAGGACATGCTCGACCCGAAGGTGGGCCTCGCCTACCGCGCGAAGGTGCTCTCGCAGGGCGGGCAGCGCGAGGAGACCGACATGGTGCGCGACTTCCTCGGGCGCGAGCCCTCGAGCGAGGCGTTCTTCGAGGAGATCACCGGACGGCGCTGAGGCGCCGCCGCGGTGCGACGATGAAGCGGCCCGGCGCAAGCGCGATGCGCATCGCATTGTGGATCGCGGCCGCGGTGGCCGTCGTGGCCGCCGCGGCGGGCGCGTATTTCCAGGGCCACCCGCGCGCGGCGCGCAAGCCCGCGGCGCCGCCGCCGGTCGCGGCGGTGCAGCCCGCGCCGCCCCCCTCCGAGGAGCCTTCCGGTCCGGCGCCGATCCCGTTCGCGCCGCGGATCTATCCCGCGACCCCGATCGCCCCGTCCGAGCCCGCCAGGCCGCCCGGCATGCCGGCGCCCTCCGGCGCGGCCGCGCCGGCGAGTCCCGCCGCGCCCGCAGCCATGAGCGGCCCGTTCTCCGCGTCGGCAGCGCTTCCCGCCGGAACGCCGGCCGCACGGGTCCTCGAGCAATTGCGCAGCGCGGCCGATGCGGGCGATGCCGCGGCCGCTTGCCGCGTCGGGCTGGAGCTCCTGCGCTGCACGCAGCCCGCGATCGCGGTGGGCGCGACGACCCGCGGTCCCGCGATGGCGAGCGCGAGCTGCGCGGGCATCACGCCGGAGGAGGCGCAGGCGGGGTGGAGCTACATCTCGAGGGCGGCGGGGGCCGGCAATCCGGTCGCCGCGCGCGTCGCGGCGTCGCGCGCGTTCTCGGGCGTCTCGCCGGCCGAGTGCGGCCGCTGAGGGTCGAGGCCTAGGCGCCTTCGGGCACGCGCAGGCGCAGGCCCGGGTGGATCAGGCTGTGCGGCGAAAGGCCGTTCAGCCGCCGGAGCGTCTCGACGGCGGTCTCGAAGCGGCGCGCGATCCCGTAGAGCGTGTCCCCGGCGCGCACCACGTACCACTTGGTGTTGCCGCCGGCGTTCGCCGCACGCGACGGCGCGCCGCCCGCGGATGCGGTGCGCAGGGACGCGCCCAGGTGATGCGCGACGGCGCCGCGCTTCATGGGCACGAGCACCGGCCCCGCCCAGCGCAGGCGCCCGCGCCGGTCGATGCGCATGGTGTCGTTCACCGCGAGGAGCTCGCGCCGCGTGAGGCCGTGGCGGCGCGCGATGGCGTCGATCGATTCGCCGCGGCGCGCGTTGTACGTCGTCCAGCTCACCAGCGGCTTGTCGTAGCTCTCGAGGTTCTCCTTGAACGTCTCGACCTTGTCGATCGGCAGCACCAGCATCGCGGTCGAGGCGACCACGGGCTTGCGGTGCGCGGGATTGAGCGCGACGAACTCCTCCTCGCTCATGCCGGCGAGCTTCGCGGCGAGCTTCACGTCGATCTTCGCCGGCGCCTTCACCGTGGTGAAGTAGGGCTGGTCGGGGACGGAGTCGAGCTCGATGCCGTAGGTGGCGGGCGAGAGCACGATGTTCTTCACCGCCATCAGCTTCGGCACGTAGCTGCGCGTCTCCGGCGGGAGCCGCAGGCTCAGGTAGTCGGTCGGGAGCCCCCGCTTCTGGTTCCACGCGATCGCGCGGCTCACGCACCCCTCGCCGCAGTTGTACGCGGCGAGCGCGAGCTCCCAGCTGCCGAACTCGTCGTGCAGCCGCTGCAGGTAATCGAGCGCCGCGTGGGTCGCCGCGACGATGTCGTTGCGGTTGTCGACCCACCAGTTCTGCTTGAGGCCGAAGTTCTTGCCCGTGGAGGGAATGAACTGCCACAGGCCCGAGGCGCGAGAGCGCGATTCCGCCTTCGGCGTGAACGCGCTCTCGACCACCGGGAGCAGCGCGATCTCCATGGGCATGCGGCGCTTCTCGACCTGCTCCACGATGTAGTGCAGGTAGAGGCTGCCGCGGTCCACGAAGCGCTTGATGTAGTCGGGGCGGCTCGCGTACCAGTCTTCCTGCTCGGCGACGAGCGGCGAATCGAGGGGCTCGAGCGTGAAGCCCACGCGGATGCGCTGCCACAGGTCGGGATCGGGCAGCGGCACGTCGTCCACGTCGTCGAACGCGGGCGGCAGGTGCTGCAGCGACGGGACGTCCGGCGCGGCGTTCGACGCCGTCGCGAGGGCGGGCGCGGTCGCGAGCGCGGCGGCCACCGCCAGCGCCTTCAGGTGCCGCTTGAACTCCGTCGAATTAGCCATTGTTTCCTTTGGGATTTTCGGATGCTAAACCGCCGGGCCCGAAGCGTCAATGCCGGGCTACAGGGTGAGGGCGAAGCTGCGCAGCAGGGCCCCGGGGGTGCGGACCGAGACGGTCGAGCGCTCGCCGTACGTATCGGTGTCCGGCAGCACGTCGCGCTCCCGGGTGAGCGCCTCGAGGTTCTCGCCCAGCAACCGGTAGGCGGTGTCGTCGAAGCGCATCACGTTGAGCGGCGCGCGGATCCGGCCGCCTTCCACCCAGAACGATGCGAAGCGCGTCATGCCGGTGAGCCGGCACGCGGACCGGTCCGAGAAGTTGAGGTACCACAGGTTCCCGACGTAGATGCCGGTATCGAGCGCCTCCAGCGCCTGCGCTTCGGGAAGCGTCCCGGGCGCGAGGTCCAGCGATTCGGGCGTCTCCTGGGCGTTGGCGCCGTTGGTCTCGACGCCGAACTCGCGCGCCGAGCGCGGGCTCACCAGCGGCGAGGCGAGGGCGCCCGCCTCGACGAGCGGCACGCGGGGCGGGCGCACGAATCCCTCGGCCTGGAAGCCGCACGCGATCCCCTCGTGCGTGTTCTCCGCGATCGTCACGAGCGGCGAGAGGCGCGCGCCCTGGTCGATCATGCGGATGAGCGCGCTCTGCTTGGTGTTGCGGCTCTTCAGCCCGAATCCCGCCCACGACATCATCCCGAGGAGCTCGGTCACCGCGGCCGGCGCGAGGAACGCGCGGTAGGCGCCGGGCGCGAGCTCGCGCGGGGTTTCGGCGAGCCGCGCGAGCTGCTCGCGCGCGAAGCGCATCTTCGCCTCGAACGCCGCGCTCTCCCACGCGGATCCCGCGTAGCTCGTCTTCACCGCCTTGTCGCGGTCGTGGTACAGGCACCAGCCGAAGTTGAAGCTCTCCACGGCGTGCCAGTGGCGCACACCCAGGGAATTCGCGAAACCCTTCCAGACCGGCCCCGAGGCGTAGAAGCCCACGAGGTCGATGCCGCGCCCGGCCGCGAGCACCTGGTCGATCACCTGCGAGGGATCGGGGAGCCGCGCGTCGCGCCGCGCGTGGGTCTGCGCCGGCGCCGTCTCGAAGAGCAGGAACGGATCGTCGGGAACGCCGTCGAGCGCATCGCGCAGCTGCGCGAGGAGCGAGGCGAGCGCCGGCTTGTCGGCGGCGAGGCTCCCCGCGACGCTCACGCGCGAATCGAGGCGCTTGCGGCCGCGGATGAGGGAGATCGTCCACGATACCTGGCGCACGGCGGTCGCCTGGCGCACGCGGCTGCGGTTGAAGCGGATGAAGTCGCTCTGCTCGGCGGAGAGCGCCGAGATGATGACCTCGCCGGGGCGAGCGAGAGACCGGAGGTGCGCGGCGACGTCCTCGAAGTAGGCGCGCATGTCGCTCATGCCGCACCTCCGAACACGTCGACGCCCGAGAAGCGGCAGGCGGGCGCGGCGTGCCCCACGCGGATCACCTGCGAGGGCTCGCCCTTGCCGCAGAACGGGGTTCCCATCACCTGGAACGTGGACGCGTCGCCCACGCCGGAGAGCGAGCGCCAGAAGGTGGCGGAGATGCCGCGGTAGTTCGGGTTCTTCACCACCTCGGCCAGCCGGCCGTTGCGGATCATGCGGCCCCACTCGCAGCCGAACTGGAACTTGTTGCGCGAGTCGTCGATGGACCAGGAGACGTTGGTCCGCATCATCACGCCGTGGTCGATCGCCGCGACGAGGTCGTCCAGCGACGAGGCGCCCGGCTCGACGTTGAGGTTCGCCATGCGGTCGATGGGCGCGCGGTTCCACGAGCAGGCGCGGGTGTTCGCCACCCCCGCGATGCCGGCGCGCTTCTGCGAGATCGCCCCGCCCAGCGGCCGCTCGAGCAAGCCGTTGCGGATGAGGTACACCTTCTCGGCGCGCAACCCGTCGTCGTCCCAGCCGTAGCTCGCGTACTGCTCGGGGCGCGTGGGATCGTGCGTCACGTCGAGGAGCTCGCTTCCATAGCGGTACGTGCCGAACATGTCGAGCGTCACGAAGCTCGTCCCGGCGAAGTTGCGCTCGTCGCCGAGGATGCGGTCGAGCTCGAGGGGATGCCCGATCGACTCGTGGATCTGCAGCATCATCTGGTCGGGCATGAGGAGCACG
>DATIVM010000273.1:0-6782 GCA_035465975.1 Usitatibacter sp. | reverse complement strand
CTTTCGGCCGCGGCGCCGCCGCTTCGCGGGCGGGCGGCGGCGCGGGCGCCTCGCTGCGCTGGAGCGCGCCGCAGCCTGCGAGCGCGAGGAGCGAGGCGCAGGCGAGGGTGCGTTGGAAGTTCACGGGGGAATGGAGCATCGCGGGCGGTGCGTTCATTATGCGGCAATGCGTACATCGGCGGGGGAACCAACCCGCTTGCGCGCGCGTCGTGAGTGAAGCCGTTTGAGGAGCGCATGGCCGAAGAACCGATCATCCGCAGCCTGCTCGACACCGACCTCTACAAGTTCACCATGTGGCAGGTGTTCCTGCACCGCTTCCCCGCGGCGACGGGCGAGTACCGGTTCCAGAATCGCGCGGCAGCCGCCATGCCGCTCGCCGGCCTGCGCGAGGAGGTGGAGGCGCAGATCGACCATCTCTGCACGCTGCGCTTCACGCCCGAGGAGCTCGCGTACCTGCGCGGGCTGCGCTTCATCAAGAGCGATTTCGCCGACTACCTCGAGCTCTTCCAGTTCCGCCGCCGCTTCATCCGCGTCGGGATCGGCGCCCCGGGCGAGCTCGAGATCGTCGCGCGCGGGCCGCTCATGCACGTGATGTTCTTCGAGATCTTCGTGCTCGCGATCGTCTCGGAGCTGCATTCGCGGCGCTTCGATCCCGCGGCGGCGCGGGCCGGGGGGCGCGCGCGCCTCGCCGCGAAGGTCGAGCGCCTGCGCGAGTTCGCCCGCGAGCCGCCGCGCCGCAACCCCTATCTTTTCTTCGAGTTCGGCACGCGGCGCCGCGCGAGCCGCGAGTGGCACGACGAGGTCGTCGCCACGCTCAAGCGCGAGGTGCCCGGGTTCTTCCGCGGCACCAGCAACGTCGACATGGCGCGGCGCCATGGCGTGGTGCCCATCGGCACCATGGCGCACGAGTACCTGCAGGCGTTCCAGGGCTTCGGATACCGGCTGCGCGACTTCCAGAAGATGGCCCTGGAGAACTGGGTGGCCGAGTACCGCGGCGACCTCGGCATCGCGCTCACGGACGTCGTGAGCATGGATGCCTTCCTCGCCGACTTCGACCTCTACTTCGCGAAGCTCTTCGACGGGTTGCGGCAGGATTCGGGCGATCCGTTCGTTTGGGGCGAGAAGGCGCTCGCGCACTACGCGAAGCTGCGCGTGGACCCGCAGACGAAGCTCCTCACCTTCTCCGACGCGCTCGACTTCGGCAAGACCTTCGCGCTCTACCGCGCCTTCGCCGACCGTGCCCGCGTCGCCTTCGGCATCGGCACGCACCTCACCAACGACCGCGGCCACGAGCACCCCAACATCGTGATGAAGCTCACGGAATGCAACGGCTTTCCGGTCGCGAAGATCTCCGACGCGCCGGGCAAGGCGAGCTCGGTCGACCCGACGTTCCTGCGCTACCTGCGCCAGGTGTTCGGGCTGCCGCCGGAAGGTTAAGCTATCCGCACGACCGTCACCCGGTTCCGGCGATGAAGATCACCTCGAGCGCGTTCCCGCACCGGCAGCCCATCCCGAGGCTGTACACCTGCGACGGCAGGGACATCTCGCCGCCGCTCACCTGGACCGAGGTGCCCGCCAACGCGAAGAGCGTCGTCCTCATCGTGGACGATCCCGACGCGCCGGATCCGCGCGCGCCGAAGATGACGTGGGTCCACTGGGTCCTCTACGACCTGCCGCCGGGCACGGGCGTGCTCGAGGAAGGCGTGGCGCCCGCGGCGCTGCCCCGGGGGACCCGCCAGGGATTCAACGACTGGAAGCGCACCGGCTACGGGGGCCCCTGCCCGCCGATCGGCCGCCACCGCTATTTCTTCAAGGCCTACGCGCTCGACACGATGCTGGGCGACCTGGGCCGCGCCGACAAGGCGGCGGTGGAGAAGGCGATGCGCGGCCACGTCGTAGCGAACGCCGAGCTGGTGGGAACGTACGAGCGCTAGCCGGGCCCCGCCCGCGGGAGGCGCCGCGCTTCAGGTGGACGGCAGGATCCGGTCCGGCAGCCAGAGCGAGAGCTGCGGGAAGAAGATGGCCATCATCAGCAGCGCGAGGAGGATCAGCACGAACGGCACCACCTCGCGGTAGATCGCGCCGAGCGGCACCTTGGTCGCGCCCGCCAGCACGAAGAGGTTGAGGCCCACGGGCGGCGTGATGAGCGCGATCTCGATGTTGAAGATCAGCACGATGCCGTAGTGCACCGGATCGATGCCGAGCTTCATCGCGATGGGGGCGAGGATCGGCGTCGTCATCACGTTGAGCGCCACCGCCTCCATGAACATCCCGAGGATGAACATGATGGCGCTCACGACGATCAGGAACTCCCAGCCGCTCAGCCTGTAGCGCTCGATGAAGCCGAAGATGAGCTGCGGCGCGTTGAGGAACGTGAGCACCTTCGAGAGCAGCACGGCGCCGGCGATGATGGTGAAGATGTTGATCGTGGTGCGCGCCGTCTGCATCACGATGGGCCACAGGTCGCGCACGTGCAGGCTGCGGTAGAAGACCAGCGCCACGATCAGCGAATAGACCACGCACGCTGTCGAGATCTCCGTCGCGGTGAGGTTCCCGGAGTAGAACCCGTAGAGGACGAAGACCGGCAGCATCAGCACCCAGAAGGCGCGGCGGAACGCCGTCGCGCGGGCGGACCAGTTGGTGACGGCGCCCGTGTCGTCGCGCTTCCAGCCGTACTTGTGCGCGCGCCATGCGACGAAGACGAGGAAGGCGAGCACGTTGATGATCCCCGGGACGATCCCCGCGAAGAACATGCGGCCCACGGAGACGTTCACCATCGAGGCGTAGATGAGCATCGCGATCGAGGGCGGGATCAGGATCGCGGTCGCGCCCGAGGCGGCGATGAGCGCCGCGGCGAAGCCGGGGCGGTAGCCCTCGCGGACCATGCCGGAGGTGCCGATCTTGCCGATCGCCGCCGCGTCCGCGGCGCTCGAGCCCTGCACGCCGGCGAAGATGCCGGTCGCGATCACGGCGGCGCCGCCCATCCCCCCGCGCAGCTTCCCGACGATCGCTCGCGCGAGGGCGAAGATGCGGTCGATGAGGCCGCCGGCCGAGAGCAGCTCCGCGGCGAGGAGGAAGAACGGGATGGCGAGCAGGGTGAAGCTCTCCACGCTCCCCATCAGCACGTCGGGGATGAACGTGATCGGCGCGAGGCCCAGCCAGTAGAGCGTCACGACGGAGGCGACGATCAGCGCGAAGCCGATCGGCATTCCGATCACGATCAGGAACAGGAGGAAGACGAAAGGGACGGCGATCACGAGCCGGCCCTCCCGGGGTCCTGCGGTGCCGCGGAGCGGCCGGGGCGCCAGATGAGCCACAACTCGAGGGCCAGGTGGAGGATCGTGATGCCGAGCCCGACGGGGAGCACCGCGGTGAGGATCCACTCGGGGATGTCCCAGAGCTCCTCGTCGGTGCCGCCGATGTCGATCTGCTGGCGCAGGATGGAAAGCGCGCCGGCGAGGATCACGGCGAGGACGATCCCCGCGACGAGCGCCGAGAGGGTCTGCGCGATTCGCTGGCCGCGCGGCGGGAACAGCCTCAGGAACATGTCGGCCGCGACGTGGCCGCGCTCGGTGACGAGCCCGCCCATGCCGAGGAACGTGATCCACGCGAGGAGCAGCTCGGGAAGCTTGAGGCTCCAGTCCCCCGTGGAGTGGCCGAGGTTGCGCTCGAGGATGGTGACGAGCGTGATGCCGAGGGCGGCGAGGAGCAGCAGCCCCGCCACCGCGATCTCGGCCTTGGCGATCCAGCGGAAGGCGGCGGGAACGCCGCCCTCCTGGGCTTCCTCCACGACGCTGCGCGGGTTACTGCGAGGAGAGGATCGAGTCGATCACTTCCTTGCCGAACTGCTTGCGCATCTTGTCGTAGGTGGGCGCGAGCGCCTTGCGGAAATCCGCGATCGCCTGCGGGTTCTTCGCCGGGTCGCTCACCTTGCCGCCGCCCTTCTTCACCTCTTCGACGAAGTGGTCCGTCTTCTCCCAGATCTGCTTGTGGTAGCGCGCGCCGAGCTTCTGCGCGATCTCGTCCATGAGCTTCTGGTCTTCCTTCGGCTGGCTCTCGAACCACTGCTTGTTGGCCACCCAGATGTACGCGCCGTAGGACGGGATGATCATCACGTTGGGCGCCACCTCCACCATCTTCTCGTTCACGAACGCGTCGAACGTCGTATAGACGCCGGTGATCGTGCCCTGCTGGAGCGCCGAGTAGACCTCGTTCAGCGGGATCTTCGCGGTGGAGGCGCCCATGCCCTTCAGGCCGTCCACGACCACGGGGTGGCCGGAGGTGCGGATCAGGAGGCCCTTGAAGTCCGAGGGCTTCTCGATCAGCACGCTCTTCGTCCCGATCACGAACGGGCCCTCGTCGAGGAAGGTCATCACGTGGAAGCCCGCCTTCTCGAGGTCCTTGCGCACGACGTCGGCCTTCGGGCCCTCCAGGAACTTCTGGAAATCTTCCGGATTCGCGAAGCCGAACGGGATCTCCATGAGGTCCACGTTCTTCGTGTAGGAGGTGAACGCGCTGTTCGGCTCGTTCGTCATCTGCACGTTGCCGAGCTGCACCGCCTTGGCCGCCTTGCCGCCGTCGTAGAGCTGCCCGCCGGGGTAGATCGTGACCTTGTACTTGTTGTGGGTGGCCTTCGCGAGCTCGTCGCCGAACTCCTTGGTGTACTGGCCGCGCTGCGTGTCGATGTTGACCTTGATCGGGATCTTGATCTCGGTCTGGGCGAAGGCGCCTGGCGCCGCGGCGAGGGTGAGCGCGGCCGCTGCCGCGAGGACGAGAGCCTGTCTCCGGGACGTCATGTTTCCTCCTCGATTGGATTTGGCTTCTTGGAGACCCGCATTCTACTCGAACCCGGATCCCCCCCGCACGGGCGGGGACTCGTCCGGACAACCATGGTAATTTCCGGTTCAACGGCGTTGCGCCGTTGCGGAGAGGCGATGGAAGCGAATGTCGGCGAGTTGCGCGCGGCGCTCCTGGAGCTGCACCGGGCGATCCTGCGCGCGCAGCAACTGCGGTACGAGAAAGAGCACGGGCGGGTCGACTCGCCCGGCGCGCTGCTGCAGCTCGTCGTCCGGCATCCGGATTTCGCGTGGATCCGCGCCCTCTCGGCGCTCATCGCGCAGCTCGACGAATGGGTGGAGTCCGACGCGGCCGGCCGCGACGTGGAGATCGCCGCGCTCGTGCGCGGCCTGCAGACCCTCATCCAGCCCGACGGCACCAACGAGGAATTCACCACGCGCTACTGGCCGCTCCTCGAGGTCGTCCCCGAGGCGCTGGTCGCGCACGTGAGGCTCTGGCGGCTCATCGCGTCGGATCGCTAGCGGCCTGCGGGAGATCCTCGATGAAGATCGTCGTGCTGCCCGGCGACGGGATCGGGCCGGAAATCGCCGCGGCGACCGAGCGGGTGCTCGAGGCCGCCGACGCGCGCTTCGGCCTCGCGCTCGAGTGCCAGCGCCACGAGGTCGGCATCCCCGCGCTCGAGCGCGCCGGCACCACCTTCCCGCCCGAGGTGCTGGAGCGCTGCCGCGCCGCCGACGGCATCGTGCTCGGCCCCGTTTCCCACGCCGAGTACCCGCCGCGCGCGCAGGGCGGGTTGAATCCCTCCGGCGAGCTGCGCATCGGCCTCGATCTCTACGCCAACGTGCGGCCGAGCCGCACGCGCCCCGGCATCGCGCACTGGGGGCGCACGCCCATGGACCTCGTGATCGTGCGCGAGAACACCGAGGGCTTCTACGCCGACCGCAACATGCACGCCGGAATCGGCGAGTTCATGCCGACGCCGGACATGGCGCTCGCGCTGCGAAAGGTGACGGCGCGCGCCTCGCAGCGCGCCGCCCGGGTCGCGTTCACGCTCGCGCGCAAGCGCCGGCGCAAGGTGACGGTGGTCCACAAGCGCAACGTCATGCGCATCTCCGACGCGCTCTTCGTGGCCGAGGTGGAGCGCGTGGCGCGCGAATTCGACGACGTGGCGCTCGACGACCAGCTGGTCGATTCGATGGCGGCGCTCCTCGTGCGCGACGCGCAGCGCTTCGACGTGGTCGTCACCACCAACATGTTCGGCGACATCCTTTCGGACGAGGCCGCGGAGCTTTCCGGGAGCCTCGGCCTCGGCGCCTCGATCAACGCCGGCGACGAGCATTGCATGGCGCAGGCGCAGCACGGATCGGCGCCGGACATCGCGGGACAAGACGTCGCGAACCCGGCTTCCCTCGTTCTCTCGGCCGCGATGCTCCTCGACTGGCTCGCGACGCGCCACGGGCGGCCCGAATTCGGCCGCGCGGCGCGGGCGATCGAGGAAGCGGTGGAGTCGCTGCTCGCCGATCCGCGCACGCGGACCCGGGACCTGGGCGGCGCGCTCGGCACGCGCGAATTCGCCGAGGCGGCCCGCGCGCGGCTCAGCTCCCGCAGTCCGCCGTCTTCCTGATTTCCCTCAGCGGCCGCCACACGGGCGACGAGCGCTGCGCCATCGCGATCGCGAAGAACACCTGCATGCGATCGGCGCCGCAGCGGCGCTGGGCGATCTCGACGTTGAGCACCAGCGATTCCGCCTTCGAGAACGCGTTCCAGGTGTGGATCGCGCCGGCGTAGGCGCTGCTCCAGCCATCGGGCGGCGCGAGGGGATGCAGCAGCGCCGCGCTCTGCGGGACGAGCTCATCGATCTTGCGCGCGATCGCCACGTTGTTCATGAGGCCGTCGAAGTACACCCCGAGCGCGCGCTCGAGGGCCTCGGGCTCCATCGGGGCCGACTTCAGGTCCCAGAGCACCACGTAGCTGAAGCCCTCCTC
>DATIVM010000272.1:0-4388 GCA_035465975.1 Usitatibacter sp. | reverse complement strand
GAGGCGAAGAGCGGCGAGAGCGCGTTGAGGATCGCGGCGGTGGAGGCGTCGATCACCTGCACCGCTTGGGCGATCAGCGTGAACGGCGCCGCGAGCCCCACCGCGCCGACGAAGAGATAGGCGCGCCAGTGGCGCCTCCAGCCCACGCTTCGCCCGCTCGCGAGCACGAAAACGAGGAGCGCGATGCCCGCGATGGCGACGCGCAGCTCGACCAGCAGCATCGCGCCCATGGAGGGAACGGCGTAGCGCAGGAAGAGGAACGAGGCGCCCCACATCGCGGCGAGCGCGACGAGGCGCGCCAGGTCGGACGGCCTCAAGCGAGCGCCTCCTCGCGCGCGCCCTCCAGCGCGAGGAGGCGCCCCTTGCGATCGATCCCGCCGCCGTAGCCCGTGAGCGAGCCGCCCGATCCCATCACCCGGTGGCACGGGATCACGATGGCGATCGGGTTGCGCCCGGTCGCGGCGCCCGCGGCGCGCGCGGCACCCGGGGCGCCGCCGCGCTTCGCGAGCTCGGCATAGGTGATGGTCGTTCCGTACGGGATGCGCGCGATGGCGTTCCACACGCGCTGCTGGAACGGCGTTCCCTCGGGCGCGAGCGCAAGCTCGAAGCGCGTGCGGCGGCGCGCGAAATACTCGCGCACCTGGCGCGCGCACTCGGCGAGGAGCGGCGAGCGACGGTCTTCGCGCCATTCGGCGGCGACCGGCTTCACGTAGCGCGCGTCGACGAAGTCGAGGCTCGCGAGCCGCCCGTCCTTCTCCACGGCGCGCATCGTTCCCAGCGGGGTCTCGAAATGCAGGTAGCCGATCATCGGGAATCCTCCAGCGATTTCCACAGGTGGAGCACCGCGTACGCGCGCCAGGGACGCCATTGCGCGGCGCGTTCGGCGGCGCGGCGGGCGTTCTTCTCGCGCATCGCCTTCAGCACGGCGACGTCGGGGTGCGGGAAGGCATCGGGCCAGGCGAGCGCGCGCATCGCGATGTACTGCGCGGTCCAGGGCCCGATGCCGGGGATCGCGTGCAGGCGCTCGAGCGTCGCATCGACGTCGGCGCTCGGCTCCAGGGCGAGCCGGCCTTCGGCGACCTCGCGGGCGAGCGCGGCGATGGCGCGTGCGCGCGAGGCGATGATGCCGGTCGCGGCGATGGCGGAGGGCTCGAGCCCGGCGACGCGCGCGGCGTGCGGGAAGAGCGTCGCGAGCGCCTCGTGCGGCGTCTCGACCGGCTCGCCGAACGCGGCGGCGAAACGTCCGGCGATGGCCGAGGCGGCCTTCACCGTCACCTGCTGGCCGAGGATCGCGCGCACCGCCGTCTCGAATCCGTCGAAGGCGCCGGGCAGGCGCAGCCCCGGGTGCGCTTCGGCGAGCGGGCCCAGCACGGTGGCGACATCCTCCGGATGGCAGGCGAGGTCGAAGAGGTGCTTCACGCGCGCGAGCACGGCGGGAAGCGCGGGCGCGAGCGAGGCGCTCGCCGCGACCGCGAGCGCGCGCGGCTTCCTCGAGGGCGCCACCGAGATCCATCCCGAGAGCACCTTGCCCGCGCGCTCGATGCGCACGGTGCGCAGATACCTGCGCCCCTCCACCGCCTCGACGCCCGCGATCGCGCGCCGCGCGAGGAAATCGCGCATCGCATCCCAATCGTAGGGCGGGCGGAAGGCGAGGTCGAAGGCGAGGTGGTCGCGCGGCACGGCGGGCGCCGCGCGGCGCAGGCTCCCCGGCGTCATGCGGTAGCGCGCGCGGAAGAGATGGTTGAAGCGGCGCAGGCTCGCGAAGCCGCTCGCCATCGCGACGTCGATCACCGGCAGCGCCGTGTCGGTGAGGAGCCGCTTGGCGAGGAGCAGGCGCTGCGTCTGCGCGTACTCGACGGGCGCGACGCCGAACTCGTCGCGGAAGACGCGGCGCAGGTGGCGGTCGGTCACGCCGAGCGCGCGGGCGAGCTCCGGCAGCCGCGCCTCGGGCCCGAGCCGCCCGTCGTCGATCAGCTCGGCGGCGGCCTGCGCGAGGCGCCGGTTCGCGTCGACCGCGGCGTGGCCCGGCGCGAGCTCCGGGCGGCAGCGCAGGCAGGGGCGGAAGCCCTCGGCCTCCGCGGCCGCGGCGCTCGGGAAGAACCGGCAGTTGCGGCGCTGGGGCGCGCGCACCGAGCACACCGGCCGGCAGTAGATGCGCGTGGTCGCGACCCCCACGAAGAAGCGCCCGTCGAAGCGGGAATCGTGCGCGGAGAAGGCGCGCCAGCACTGTTCGGCGTCGAGGACCATGACGCCATTATCGCGTCCCTCAGGAGGCGCCGCTCGCCGTTTTCGGACGGCGAATTCCCAGCGCGAGCCACAGGATCGCGAGGCCCGCGGCGGTGACCAGCGGGAGCGCCACGTAGTTGAGCGTGCGCCAGCCCTGCGAGTTCACCAGCACCCCCGACGAGAACGCGGAGATCGCCTGCACCGAGAACACGGTCATCTCGTTGAGCCCCTGCGCCTTGGCCCTCTCCGAGGGCCGATAGGCCTCGGTGAGGAGCGTCGTGCCGCCGATGTACATGAAGTTCCAGCCGATGCCGAGGAGCACGAGCGCCCACCAGAAGTGAAGCAGGAGCTGCCCGGAGAGCGCGATCCCGATGCACGCGAACATGCACGCCACGCCCGCGAGCATCACGTGCAGCACGCCGAAGCGCCGGATCAGCGAGCCGGTGAAGAACGAGGGCGCGAACATCGCCACCACGTGCGAGGCGATCACCGTCGCCGACGCGTCGTAGGGCAGGCCGCAGAAGCCCATCGCGAGCGGCGTCGCGGTCATGAGGAGGTTCATGGTCCCGTAGCCCAGCGCCGCGACGCTCGCCGCGACGATGAACACGGGCTGCGTCACGATCGCGCCGAGCGGCCGCGCGGGGCCGTGCGCGACGCTATCCTGCGCCTGGGGAATGCGCAGCCGCGAGACGATCGCCATGGCGAGGAGCGAGAAGAGGAAGAGCGAGGCGTACGACGCGGTGTAGACCGGCGCGGCGAGGCCGCGCGTGAACTTGCTGATCTCGGGCCCCACGATGCCGCCCACCAGGCCTCCCGCGAGCACGTAGGAGATGGCGCGCGCCCTGAAGTCCTGCGCCGCCGCGTCCGCCGCCGCGAAGCGGTAGTACTGCCCGAACGCGTTGTTGATGCCGAGAAGCAGCGTGCCCGCGCAGAGCATCGCGAGGCTCGAGGCGACCATCGCGTAGGTGGCGATCGTGGAGCCGGCGAGCGCGAAGAGGCCGCCGGTGAGGAAGCCGTTGCGGCGTCCCACGCGCCGCATCCACAGGGAGGCGGGCATCGTGCCGAGGAGCGCGCCGACGACGTAGGCCGCCTGCGGGAGCGTCGCGAGGCGCTTGTCCTCGGCGAGCGCGTATCCGGCGAGCGCGCCGATCGAGATCAGCGTCACCGCGTTGGTGAGGAGCAGCGCCTGGCAGCAGGCGAGGAGCAGGACGTTCTTCTTCTGGACTTCCATGGGATGGGCGCGGCGCGGAAACCCGCGAAAAGGGGTCAGATTACTTTTTCCCGGGGAAAAAAGTAATCTGACCCCTTTTCCCTTCTTGCCCGAAATCATGGAATACCGGCGACTCGGCCGTTCCGGCCTCAAGGTGAGCGTTCTTTCGTTCGGCTCGTGGGTCACCTACGGCAACCAGCTCGACGGCTCCGCGGCGCGCGAATGCATGGCGGCCGCGTGGGACGCGGGCGTGAACTTCTTCGACAACGCCGAGGTGTACGCCGCCGGCAAGAGCGAGGAGATCATGGGCGAGGCGCTGCGCAAGCTCGGCTGGCCGCGCCTCCGGTACGTCGTCTCGACCAAGTTCTTCTGGGGCATCAGCGACGGCCCCAACGAGCGCAACACGCTCAACCGCAAGTACCTGCTCCACGGGATCGACGCCTCGCTCGCGCGGTTGAAGCTCGACTACGTGGACCTCGTGTTCTGCCATCGGCCCGACCCGCAGACGCCGGTCGAGGAGACGGTGTGGGCGATGCACGACATGATCGAGCGCGGCAGGGCGCTCTACTGGGGCACCTCGGAATGGCCGGCGGCCGCGATCCGCGAGGCGTGGGAAATCGCCGAGCGCCACCACCTGAGGAAGCCCGTGATGGAGCAGCCCGAGTACAACCTCTTCCACCGCGCGCGCGTGGAGAAGGAGTACGCGCCGCTCTGCGAGACGATCGGGCTCGGGCTCACCACGTGGAGCCCGCTCGCCTCGGGGCTCCTCACCGGGAAGTACCGCTCGGGCGTCCCGGCCGGCAGCCGCGGCGCGATCCCGCGCATGAAGTTCCTGGTGGAGAGCCTCACCGACAAGGCGAAGAACGAGATCGTCGCGCGCCTCGGCCAGGTCGCGGCCGACCTCGGCTGCTCGCTGCCGCAGCTCGCCATCGCCTGGTGCGCCGCGAACCCG
>DATIVM010000271.1:0-12257 GCA_035465975.1 Usitatibacter sp. | reverse complement strand
ACTTCACCCAGAACAGGTAGCTTCCGCCCGGCTTGATCTCGGGATCGATGTGGCCCGAGCTGCTCAATGCGGACATGAGCGGCACCTTCTCGCTGTCGCGCAGCGGCAGGAGCTTGGTCTTGCCCGCGACGACGTAGTACTTGTCGATGTCGCCGCTGTCGTAGACGATCTTCGTATACGCCGGCTTCGAGCCCGTGTTCCGGAAGCGCAGCTTCACCGTGAGAACGCCGTCCCGGAGCGTGGCCTCGGTGAGCTCCGCGTTCACGCCTTCGATGTTGGACTCCTGGACCTGCAGGGGCTTGGACTGCGCGCTCGCGGGGGGCGCGGCACCGATGCAGGGAAGGAGTATGGCCGCGGCGAATACGAGGTGCAGGGTGCGTCGCATGGAACCTCCTGGGCCGGAAGGGTGTGCGAAGTGTATCGCCGTTTCTTGATCAGCGCCGCCAAGGCGGTGCCGAGGCGGAATCGATGCCGTAGCGCTTCGCCGCGTCGGCCACGCGCCGGTCGCCGAGCGCGTGCAGCGCCGCCAGCGCGATCGAGTGGCGGTCGACCTCGAAGAAGCGTCGGAGAGCGGCGCGCGTGTCGCTGCGGCCGAAGCCGTCGGTGCCGAGCGCGACGTACGGATCGCGGATCCACGGACGGATGAGGTCGGCGACGGCGCTCACGTAGTCGCAGGCGGCGATGACGGGAGCGCCGGTTTGGGAAAGCTGTTGCTCGATCCAGCTGGCCTCCCCCGCGCGCTCTCCCATCGCGGGAGAAGCCGTCACCCGACCCTCTCCCAGGGGAGCGGGGGCAGTTAGGCGTCTCCGACGGGAACATTCCATCGCCTCGCGCCTGAGCTCGGTGAAGCTCGTCACCGAGAATACCTCCGCGCCCACGCCCCAGTCGTTCTCGAGAAGCTCGGCCGCGGCGAGCGCTTCCTGCAGGATCATCCCCGCGCCAAGGAGGCGCACCGTCCGGTTGCGCGAGAACCCGGGCGGCGCGGCGGCCGCCTTGCGCGCCTCCCGCACCCGGTGCATGCCGCGCAGGATGCCCTCCTCCGCGCCGGGCGCGAGCGAGGGCTGCGCGCAGCTCTCGTTCATGAGCGTCACGTAGTAGAAGACGTCCTCCTGCTTCGCGAGCATGCGCCGCATGCCGTCCTCGAGGATCACCGCGAGCTCGCAGGCGAGCCCCGGGTCGTAGGCGCGGCAGTTGGGAATCGTCGACGCGATGAGCTGGCTCGTGCCGTCCTCGTGCTGCAGCCCCTCGCCGGAGAGCGTGGTACGGCCCGCGGTGGCGCCGAAGAGGAAGCCGCGCGAGCGCGAGTCGGCCGCGGCCCAGATCTCGTCGCCCACGCGCTGGAAGCCGAACATCGAGTAATAGATGTACATCGGCAGCATCGCGACGCCGTGCGCCGAGTAGCTCGTCGCCGCCGCCACCCACGAGGCGATCGCGCCCGCCTCGTTGATGCCCTCCTCGAGGATCTGCCCGTCCACCGCCTCCTTGTAGTACGAGAGCTGGTGCTGGTCCTCGGGCTCGTAGAGCTGGCCGATCGGCGAGTAGATGCCGATCTGCCGGAACAGGTCCGCCATGCCGAAGGTGCGCGCCTCGTCGGCGATGATCGGCACGATCCGCCTGCCGATCGCCGGATCGCGGAGGAGCTGCCCCACCATGCGCACGAAGGCGACCGTGGTGGACATCTCCTTGCCGGCGGCCTCGAGCGCGAACTTCGCGAACGCCTTCGCCTCCGGTGTCGCGAGCGGCGCGGCGGCGGTCGCGCGCGCCGGGAGGTAGCCGCCGAGCTTCTCGCGCCGCGCGTGCAGGTACGCCATCTCCGGCGCCTCGCGCGGCGGGCGCACGAACTCGCACGCCTCGCATTGCGCGTCGGGAATCGGGAGCGCGAAGCGGTCGCGGAAGGCGAGGAGCTCGGCCGTGTCGAGCTTCTTCTGCTGGTGCGTGGTCATGCGCCCCTGCCCGGCGCTGCCCATGCCGTAGCCCTTCTTGGTCTTGGCGAGGATCACGGTGGGCTGGCCCTCGTGGCGCGCGGCGTGCCAGTAGGCGGAGAAGATCTTCACCGGGTCGTGGCCGCCGCGGCGAAGGCGGTCGATGTCCTCGTCGGAGAGGTGCGCGACGAGCTGCTGGAGCTCCGGATACTTGTTGAAGAAGTGCTCGCGGTTGAAGCGCCCGTCGGTGGCGGCGTAGGTCTGGAACTCGCCGTCCACGGTCTCGAGGAAGCGCTTCTCGAGCCACTGGTGCACGTCGCGCGCGAAGAGCGGGTCCCAGTCGCCGCTCCAGAGGAGCTTGATGACGTTCCATCCGGCGCCCGCGAAGAGGCCCTCCAGCTCCTGCACGATCGAGCCGTTGCCGCGCACGGGACCATCGAGGCGCTGCAGGTTGCAGTTCACGACGAGCACCAGGTTGTCGAGCTTCTCGCGCGCGGCGATGGACAGGCCCGCGAGCGATTCCGGCTCGTCCATCTCGCCGTCGCCCACGAAGCACCACACCTTGCGGGGTGTCGAATTCGCCGCCTGCGCGGACACGGCGAAGCCTCGATGCGCCAGGTAGCGCATGAAGCGCGCCTGGTAGATGGCGAAGAGCGGCCCGAGCCCCATGGAGCCGGTGGGGAACTGCCAGAACCCCGGCATGAGCCACGGGTGCGGATACGACGAGAGGCCGCTCCCGCCCGTCTCACGCCGGTAGTGGTCGAGCTGGCCCTCGGTGAGCCGTCCTTCGAGGTAGGCGCGCGCGTAGACGCCGGGCGCGGAATGGGGCTGGAAATAGACCAGGTCGCCGCTCTCGCCGGCGCGGAAGAAATGGTTGAAGCCCACCTCGAAGAGGTCCGCGGCCGAGGCGTAGCTCGCGATGTGGCCTCCCAGCTCCCCGCTCGCGCGGTTGGCCCGCACCACCATGGCGAGCGCGTTCCATCGCACCAGCGCCGAGATGCGCGCCTCGATCTCGAGGTTGCCCTGGTACGGCGGCTGCTCGGCGAGCCCGATGGTGTTCACGTACGGGGTGGCGAGCACCTGCGGCAGCGGCACGCGTCGGGCGCGCGCATGCTGCAGGAGCCGGCGCAGCAGGAACGTGGCGCGCTCGGGACCCTCGGACTCGATCAGCGCGTCGAGCGCCTCGACCCACTCGCGGGTCTCGATGGGATCGGAATCGGGATCGTGGGGATCGCCGACCTGGCGCGGAATCGAGGGGTCCATGGAAAATGGGGTCAGATCACTTTTCCGGCGAAAAGTAATCTGACCCCATTTTCGCGGGGCCGCGCAAGCGCTACTTCACCAGCCCCTCCGCCTTCAGCGCCTCGCGCACCGTGGGGCGCGTGCCGAGGCGGTCGCGGTAGGCCTTGAGCACCGGCCAGTCCTCGAGCCTCATCCCCACGAACGGGAGCCACCCGAGCAGCGTGAAGAGGTAGCCGTCGGCGACGGTGAAGCGGTCGCCGGCGAGGTACTCGCGCCCGTCGAGCTGGCTCGAGAGCCAGTCGAAGCGGCCCGCCAGCCGCTTCCTCGCGACCGGCTTGTAGTCCTCGGGCGTTTCCGGCGAGAAGAGCGGCGAGAATCCCTTGTGGATCTCGGAGGTGAGGAAGTTCAGCCATTCCTGCAGCCGCACGCGCTCCATCGTGCCGGGCTTGGGCGCGAGGCCGGAATCGGGCTTGCGGTCGGCGATGTACTGCACGATCGCCGGCCCCTCGGTGAGGCGAACGCCGTCGTCGAGCTCGAGCACGGGCACGTAGCCCTTGCCGTTCACGCCGTAGAAATCGCCGCCGCCGTCGAAGGTGTGCGTCTTCGTGTCGACCTTCACCAGGTCGAAGGGGATGCCCGCCTCGCGCAGCGCGATGTGCGGGGAGAGGGAGCAGGCTCCCGGGGCGTAGAAGAGCTTCATGTCGTCTCCATGCGTTTGAAGGTGAGGAGCGCGGAGGATAATTGCCTTCGGTATCTTTTGTGAAGTAGGATATCAGAAGTGATCTAGGTTCCTGGAGGATACCGTGAAGCGCTTCGACGCCCTTTCCGCCGCCTGCCCCGCGCGCGAGATCCTCGCGAGCATCGCCAACAAGTGGACGGTGCTGGTGCTCTCCGTGCTCACGGAAGACACCGCGCGCTTCAACGAGTTGCGCCGCCGCGTGCAGGGGGTCACCCAGAAGGTGCTCACCCAGACGCTGCGCGACCTGGAGCGCCTCGGGCTCGTGTCGCGGCGCATCTACGCGGAGGTGCCCCCCCGGGTGGAGTACAGCCTCACCCCGCTGGGCCATTCCCTGGTGAAGGTCGTCGACAGCATCAAGGCCTGGACCGAGAGCCACGCCCCCGAGGTGATGCAGGCGCAGCAGCGCTTCGAGCGGGCGCAAGCGGCGAAGGCGGCGCGCTCCTAGCGTCATTCGCGGCAAATGCGTCATTCCCGCGAAGGCGGGAATCCAGATGGGTTCCCGCCTACACGGGGAACGACGAATCTTGGGTCGCCACGGGAACGACGAACCCTGGCCGTCACGAAACCGTCATTCGTCCTCCGTACAGTCCGCCGGAATCACCCCGACGACGAAACGGAGACAACGAATGCGCGTACAACGCATCCTCGCCGCGGCCGCCCTGGCCGTCGCGGCCCTGGCGCCGGCCCTCGCCGCCGCCGACATCACCGGCGCGGGCGCCACCTTCCCCTACCCGATCTACGCCAAGTGGGCCGACGCGTACAGGAAGCAGACTGGCGTGGGCCTCAACTACCAGTCGATCGGCTCCGGCGGCGGCATCAAGCAGATCACGGCGAAGACCGTGGACTTCGGCGCTTCGGACATGCCGCTCAAGCCGCAGGACCTCGACAAGGACGGCCTGATGCAGTTCCCCACGGTGATCGGCGGCGCGATCCCGGCCGTGAACCTGAAGGGCGTGAAGCCGGGCGAGCTCAAGCTCTCCGGCCCCGTGCTCGCCGACATCTACCTCGGCAAGGTGAAGAAGTGGAGCGACCCGGCGCTCGCGAAGCTCAATCCCGGCCTCAAGCTCCCCGACACGGCGATCACCGTCGTGCACCGCTCCGACGGCTCGGGCACGACCTTCATCTGGTCCAACTACCTCTCGAAGGTGAGCCCGGAGTGGAAGTCGAAGGTCGGCGAGGGCACCTCGATCAACTGGCCGACCGGCGTGGGCGGCAAGGGCAACGAGGGCGTCGCCTCGTACGTGACGCGCATCAACGGCTCGATCGGCTACGTCGAGTACGCGTACGTGCTGCAGAGCCACATGACCTACGCACAGGTGCAGAACCGCGACGGCCGCTTCGTCGAGCCGAGCGCCAAGGCCTTCATGGCCGCCGCGGCCGGCGCCGACTGGAACGCCGCCCCGGGGATGTACCTGATCCTCACCGACGCCCCGGGCGCGAACGCCTGGCCGATCGCCGGCGCGACCTTCATCCTCATGCACAGGACGCAGGAGAAGCCCGCGAACGCGAAGCAGGTCCTCGAGTTCTTCAAGTGGGCCTATGCCGACGGCGACCGGATGGCGGAATCCCTCGACTACGTCCCGATGCCGGACAGCGTGGTGAAGCTCATCGAGACGGGCTGGAAGCAGATCAAGGACGCGTCCGGGAAGCCCGTCCTCTGAGGACGGGCGCTCACCCCGATGAGCGCAGTGCTGGATAATAGGGGCCTGGCGACCGCGGAACCGTCCGCGGTCGCTTCGTTTACGCCCAGGCCTCCCGTGCTCCGAAACAACGCGCTGATGGACGCGCTGTTCCGCAACCTCACGCGGTTCTTCGCGTTCGCCGTCTTCAGCCTGCTCGCCGCGATCCTCGTGTCGCTGGTGATCGGGAGCCTGCCGTCGCTGGAGAAGTTCGGCGCGGGGTTCCTCGCGAGCGCGAGCTGGGACCCGGTGCAGCAGGACTTCGGCGCGCTGGTCCCGATCTACGGGACGCTCCTCACCTCCGGGATCGCGCTCGCGATCGCGATCCCGGTGAGCTTCGGCATCGCGATGTTCCTCACCGAGCTCTCGCCGGTGTGGCTGCGCCGCCCGCTCGGCACCGCCATCGAGATGCTCGCGGCGATCCCGAGCATCATCTACGGCATGTGGGGCCTCTTCGTCTTCGCGCCGGTGTTCCAGGAGCACGTGCAGCCGCTCCTCGCCGACACGCTGGGCAAGGTGCCGGGCCTCGACGCGCTCTTCTCCGGTCCGCCCATGGGCATCGGCATGCTCTCGGCGGGCATCATCCTCGCGATCATGGTGATCCCGTTCATCACCGCCGTGATGCGCGACGTCTTCGAGCTGGTGCCCGCGATGCTCAAGGAATCGGCCTACGGGCTCGGCTCCACCACCTGGGAGGTCGTCTGGCGCGTGGTGCTGCCGTACACCCGGGTGGGCGTGATCGGCGGCATCATGCTGGGACTCGGGCGCGCGCTCGGCGAGACCATGGCGGTCACCTTCGTGATCGGCAACGCGCACGAGTTCAGCCTCTCGCTCTTCATGCCCGGCAACTCCATCGCCTCGGCGCTCGCCAACGAGTTCAACGAGGCGGTGGGCGACCTGTACACGTCCTCGCTCGTCGAGCTGGGGCTCATCCTCTTCCTCATCACGACGATCGTGCTCGCCTGCTCGAAGCTGCTGCTGCTGCGGCTCGCGCGCCGCGAGGGCACCGCGGCCTAGCATGGCGATCGCGAGCCGCGACAACCCGACCTACCGCCGCCGCCGCAGGACCAACGCGGCGATGATGACGCTCTCGGCGGCCGCGCTCGCCTTCGGGCTCTTCTGGCTCGCGTGGATCCTCGGCGTGCTGGTGTGGGAAGGAGCGGCGGCGCTCCGCCCCTCGCTCTTCGTCGCCATGACGCCGCCCCCGGGCGCGGACGGCGGGCTCGCGAACGCCATCTTCGGCAGCGTCCTCATGGCCGGCGCCGCGACGCTCATCGGCACGCCGTTCGGCGTGCTGGCGGGCACGTACCTCGCCGAATACGGCCAGCGCGGCTGGCTCGCGCCGGCCACGCGCTTCATCAACGACGTGCTACTCTCCGCGCCCTCGATCGTGATCGGGCTCTTCGTCTACTCGATCTACGTCGCGCGCGTGAAGCACTTCTCCGGCTGGGCGGGCGCCTTCGCCCTGGCGATCATCGTGGTGCCCGTCGTGGTGCGCACCACCGACGACATGCTGAAGCTCGTGCCCCACAGCCTGCGCGAGGCGGCGGTGGCCCTCGGCTGCCCGACGTGGAAGATGATCACGCTGGTGTCGTACCGCGCGGCGCGCGCGGGGATCGTCACCGGCATCCTCCTCGCCGTGGCGCGCATCTCGGGCGAGACCGCGCCGCTCCTCTTCACGGCCCTCAGCAACCAGTTCTGGTCGTCGGACCTGAACCGCCCGATGGCGAACCTGCCGGTCGTCATCTTCCAGTTCGCGATGAGCCCCTACGACGACTGGCATCGCCTCGCCTGGGGCGGCGCCGCGCTCATCACCCTCTTCGTGCTCGCCATCAACATCGCCGCGCGCACCCTCTTCCGCCGGAAATAGTCCATGAACGCCGTCGCCCAGCCCGCCGCCGAGACCGCCGCCGCGCCCAAGATCACGGTGCGCAACCTCGACTTCTTCTACGGCGCCTTCCACGCGTTGAAGCGCGTGAACCTCGAGATCCCCGAGAAGCGCGTCACCGCCTTCATCGGCCCGTCCGGCTGCGGCAAGTCGACGCTGCTGCGCACGTTCAACCGCATGTACGCGCTCTACCCGGAGCAGCGCGCGACCGGGGAGATCCTCCTCGACGGCGAGAACATCCTCGCCTCGAAGTCCGACGTGTCGCTGCTGCGCGCCAAGGTCGGCATGGTGTTCCAGAAGCCCACGCCCTTCCCGATGTCGATCTACGACAACATCGCGTTCGGCGTGCGGCTCTTCGACGACCTGTCGCGCGCGCGCATGGACGAGCGGGTCGAATGGGCGCTCACCAAGGCGGCCCTCTGGAAGGAAGTGAAGGACAAGCTGCACCAGAGCGGCTTGAGCCTCTCCGGCGGCCAGCAGCAGCGCCTGTGCATCGCGCGCGCCGTCGCCGTGAAGCCCGAGGTCCTGCTCCTCGACGAGCCGTGCAGCGCGCTCGACCCGATCTCGACGGCGAAGGTGGAGGAGCTCATCACCGAGCTCAAGGACGACTACACCGTCGTCATCGTCACGCACAACATGCAGCAGGCGGCGCGCGTCTCCGATTTCACCGCGTACATGTACCTGGGCGAGCTCATCGAGTTCGGCGAGACCGACCAGGTCTTCGTGAAGCCCGCGAAGCAGGCGACGGAAGACTACATCACGGGCCGCTTCGGCTGACTAGCGCCGCACCGCCCTCCAGTAGCTCGCGGTCGCCCCGACTCCGATCGCGAGCAGCACGCCGATGGCGGCATGCCGCGCGAGGCCGACGGCGAGGAGCGCCGACCAGGCGGCGGGCGCGAGCGCCTTCGCATAGGACGCGAAGCGCGACAGGTGCCCGAGGAGCGCGCCCAGCCCCTCGCGCCCGAAGAGCTCCGCGGGCGCGGTGCCGCGCACGACGGTGAGCAAGCCGTTGCCGCACCCGTAGGCGACGACGAACGCGACCGCCACGAGCCCCATGCCGTGCACGCCCGCGAGCAGCGCGAGCGCGGCGAGCATCAGGACGAAGGACACGTAGCCCACCGCGACCGCGTGCACCCGTCGCGCGAACGCCATCTCGACCACGCGCCCCGCGACCTGCATCGGCCCCACCAGCATGGAAAGCGCGACGGCCTGCGCCTCGGTGAGCCCGGCGGCGGTGAGGAGCCCGATCATGTGCACCGCGACCACGCCGAAGATGAAAGTCGCGATCGCGAGCGCCGCGTTGATCCACTTGAGGCGCGGGTCGCGCCGCGCGGGGATCTCCTCGCGCTCGCGGGGCACGGCGGCCTCGCCTCCCCGGGGCCGCCGCGGCACCAGCAGGAGATGGATCGGCAGGCACAGCAGCGCGTTCATCGCCGCGTAGATGGCGAACGTGGCGCGCCAGCCGAAGGCTTCCATCAGCAGCTGCGAGAGCGGCCAGAACGCCGTGCTCGCGAAGCCGCCCCAGAGCGTGAGCGCCGTGACCGACCAGCGATAGCGCTCCCCGGCATGCTGCGAGAGCGTCGCGAACGCCGGATCGTAGAGGCACGCGGCCATGGCCGCGCCCGCGACGAGCCATCCCGCCACCATGACCGCGGCGTTCGGCGCGGCGGCGAGGATCGCCATCGCGAGCGCGCCCAGGACCGATCCGGCCGAAAGCACCACGCGTCCGCCGCGCGCATCGACGAGCCGCCCCGCCATCGGGGCGAGCACGCCCGACACGAGGAGCCCCACCGTGAACGAGCCGAACACGAAGAGCGAGGTGAGGCCGAGATCGCGCTGCATCGCGCGCCCGAGCACCCCGATGGCATAGAAGAGCGTGCCCCAGGAGACGATCTGCGCGATGCCGAGCGCGGAGACCAGCAGGCTCACCGGCGCACCGGCGGCGCGCGCATCGGCCGTCGTGTCCACCGGGGCGAGGATGGTGGAAAGGGGGGGCCGCGTCAACCGTCACGCTCGTGTCATTCCCGGGGCGCACCGTGGACGCGCGCCCTGGAGGAGCCCGAGATGACGACCCGAGACTATCCGCCCCTGCCCCCGGCCTCGACGTGCGGCGACGACGACCCCGTGCCGGAATCGCTCGACGCGAAGACGCTGCGCGAGCGGCTCACCGCGCGCGAGGCCGCCAACGAGCGCTTCCGCAAGCTCAAGGAGAAGCTGCTCGCCGCGCGCGCGGCGAGCCGCGACCGCTCCTAGATCTCCACCTGCGTCCCGAGCTCCACCACGCGGTTGCTCGGGATGTTGAAGTAGTCCGTGATGCTTCCGGCGTTGCGCGCGAGGACGGCGAAGAGCCGCTCGCGCCAGAGCGCCATGCCGCCGGCGCCCTCCACGGGCACGATCTTCTCCCGCGAGAGGAAGTACGACGTGTCCATGGGCTCGAACGCGAGGCCGTGGGGCGCGCACCGCTCGAGGGCGAGCGTCACGTCGGGCCGGTCCATGAATCCGTAGCGCGCCCGCACGCGCCAGCAATCGTGCCCCAGCGTCTCGCACGCGACCTGCTCCCCGGCGGCGATCCAGGGCACCTCCGCGAATTCCACCGTGAGGAAGACGTTGCGCTCGTGCAGCACCTTGTAGTGCTTGAGGCTGTGCATGAGGGCGTGCGGCGTGGCGTCCGGCGTCGAGGTGAGGAACACCGCCGTGCCGGGCACGCGGTGCGGCGGCGAGACGAAGAGCGATTGCAGGAACGAGGGAAGCGGCCACGCCGCGGTGCGCAGCCGATCGAGCAGGATCGCGCGCCCGCGCTTCCACGTGATCATGAGCGTGAACACGCCCGCGCCGAGCGCGAGCGGGAACCAGCCGCCCTCCAGCACCTTGTGCATCGCCGAGGCGAAGAAGGCGAGATCGACGAGCGCGAAGAAGCCGGTGACGAGGATCGCCAGCCACAACGCGTAGCCCCAGCGGTCGCGGATCACGAAGAACGTGAGGAACGTGGTCACCAGCATCGTGCCCATCACGGCGACGCCGTACGCCGAGGCGAGCCGGGTCGACGAGCCGAAGCCGATCACCGCGGCCGCGACGACCACGAGCAGCGTCCAGTTCACCGCCGGGACGTAGATCTGCCCCATCGTCGTCTCGGACGTGTGGCGCACCGCCATGCGCGGCAGGTAGCCGAGCTGGATCGCCTGCTGCGTCATGGAGTAGGCGCCGGAAATGGTGGCCTGGGAGGCGATCACCGTCGCGGCGGTCGCGAGCGCCACCATGGGATAGAGCGCCCAGGACGGGAACGCGAGGTAGAACGGGTTCTCGAGCGCCTTCGGGTTCGCGAGGAGCAGCGCGCCCTGGCCGAAGTAGTTGAGCACGAGGGCGGGGGCGACGAGGCCGAACCACGCCACGCGGATCGCGCGCTTGCCGAAGTGGCCCATGTCCGCGTAGAGCGCCTCGGCGCCCGTGAAGGCGAGGAGCACCGAGCCCAGCACGAGGAACGAGGCGAAGCCGTGCGCGGTGACGAAGTGCAGCGCATGGCGCGGGTCGAGCGCGTCGAGGATCGCGGGCGACTTCCAGACGTTCCACGCGCCCGCCGCGCCGATCGCGAGGAACCACAGCGCGCAGATCGGCCCGAACAGGAGCCCCACCACGCCCGTCCCGTGCCGCTGGATGAGGAAGAGCGCGACGAGGACGCCGGTCGCGATCGGCACGATCCAGGGCGCGAACGCCGAGGTTCCGACCTGCAATCCCTCCACCGCCGAGAGCACGGAGATCGCGGGCGTGAGCACCGCGTCGCCGTAGAAGAGCGACGCGCCGAAGACGCCTCCCGCGACGATCGCGGCGGCCATGCGCGGGCCGGCCTTCGCCGAGGAAGCGGCGAGCGCGAGGAGGGCCATGATGCCGCCCTCGCCGCGGTTGTCGGCGCGCAGCACGAGCGTCACGTACTTGAGCGACACGACGACCATGAGCGCCCAGAAGATCGCCGAGGCGCCGCCCAGGATCGCCTCCGCGTCGAGCGGGATGCCGTGCTGCGGATTGAACGTTTCCTTCACGGCGTAGAGCGGGCTGGTGCCGATGTCGCCGTACACGACGCCGAGCGCGAGGAGCGCGAGCGCGGCCGTTCCCTTGCGGCGGGCGGCGTGCGCCTCGCCGAGGGCGAGCGGGGTGACGTCCGGATGGGTCGCGGCCATGGGAGCGGAGCATACCCGCCGGACCTCGCGGGGCCGTTGCCGGATCGCAAATCCTTACGCGATCCTTACGCCCGGGCTGCGCTAGAGTGGCGCCATGGAACGGCGCATCCCATGGGCGGGATACGGCTGGGCGGCCGCCGCGGCCGCGGGCTGCACCCTCGCGGGCCTCGCCATGCGCCCGAGGTTCGACCTCGTGAACGTGGCGATGGTCTACGTGCTCGCGGTGGTCGTGGTGGCGCTGCGCTTCCCGCGCGGGCCGGCGATCGCGGCCGCGGCGCTCTGCGTGCTCGCGTTCGACGTGGTGTTCGTGCCGCCGCAGGGCGCCCTCACCGTGGACGACGCGCAATACCTCCTCACCTTCGCCATCATGCTCGCCGTGGCGCTGGTCGTCTCGCGCCTCACCGGGGACGTGCGGCGGCACGCCCGCGCGCAGGCGGCGCTCGAGGTGGACGCGGAGACCGAGCGCATCCGCAGCACCCTCCTCGCCTCGATTTCCCACGACCTGCGCACACCCCTCGCGGTGTTGACCGGCGCCTCCTCCACGCTCGCGGAGCGCGGCGAGCGCCTCCCGCCGGAGCAGCGCGTCGCGCTCGCGAGGAGCCTCTTCGAGCAGAG
>DATIVM010000270.1:0-6227 GCA_035465975.1 Usitatibacter sp. | reverse complement strand
GAGGAGCTCCTCGCGGCCGGTGACCACGGGCTTGCGCCGCGCCTTGAGCAGCACGCCCAGCACCAGCACGAGGAAGAGCGCCGTCGCCGCCGCGAATCCGGCGATGAGCGCGTACGGCACGCGATAGCCCGGCACCTCGATGAGGATCACCGAGCCGATCACGAACGCGATGAGGCCCCCGATTCCGAGCGAGCCGTACGCGGGCAGGAACGCCTCGGCCACCATGAAGCCGATGCCCAGCACGATGAGGAGGAGGCCCGCGTAGTTCACGGGCAGCATCTGCAGGCCGTAGAGCGCGATCACGAGGCAGATCGCGCCGGTCACCCCCGGCAGCACCAGCCCCGGGTTCGAGAACTCGAAGAGGATCGCGTAGATCCCGATCACGATGAGCCCGTAGGCGATGGCCGGATCGGTGATCGCGGCGAGGAAGTTGGTGCGCCAGTCGGGCGCCCACGCCACCACGCGCGCCGACGCGGTCGCGAGCGTGCGCTCCGCCCCGCCCGCGGTCACGCGCCGCCCGTCGACGCGCTTCAGGAGATCGGGGACGTCGCGCGCCACGACGTCCACCACTTTCGAGTCGAGCGCTTCCGTCGCGGAGAGGCTCACCGCCTCGCGCACCGCACGCTCGGCCCAGTCGGCGTTCCTACCGCGCAGGATCGCGAGCGAGCGGATGTACGCCTCGGCGTCGTGCACCGCCTTCTGCACGTGGGCGTCGGCGGGCGCGGGGGCTTCCTTGCCGTCCTTCGCGCCGCCGGAGGGCATGGGCGAGGGGCCGCCGAGGGCGACGGGCGTGGCGGCCCCGAGATTGGTTCCCGGGGCCATCGCGGCGATGTGGCAGGCGTAGAGGATGTAGGTGCCGGCGCTCGCCGCGCGTGCGCCCGGCGGCGCCACGTAGCCCGCCACCGGCACCGGCGAAGCGAGGATGTCCTTCACGATCGAGCGCATGGAGAGGTCGAGCCCGCCGGGCGTGTCCATGCGCAGCACCACCAGCTGCGCGCCCTGCTCCTGCGCGTGCTCGAGGCCGCGGTGGACGTAGTCGGCCACCGCCGGCCCGATGGCGCCGTCGATCGTGAGCACGACGACCGGCGGCGGCCCGGCCGCGTATCCGGCAGGCAGGAGCAGGAAGGCGAGGAAGGCGAGCGCGCGCGGCCCCATGCCCCACTATAGCCCCGTCGATGACGGCCGTAATTTGCATCCGCACGACGGCCGGAGTATTACGGACGGTCAGCCCGTGAAAAACGGGAGGGGAGGGCCATGAAAGAGCCGGCAGTACGCGACGCGCTGCGGCAGATCCAGGACATTCTCGCCGAGGAGACCGGGGCGGAGCTTCCCGCCCAGGCCCGCGCGCGCCTGGAGAACGTGCTGCACGGCGCCCTGGCCTGCCCCGCCGCGCCCCACCGCCCGGACAACCTCTCGCGGGAGGTCACGATCCTCCTCGCCGACCTGCGCGGGTTCTCGAGCATCTCGGCGAACTACCCCGGCGCCACCGTCCTCGCGCTCCTCAACCGGTGCTTCGCCAGCATGAGCGAGATCATCTTCAGGCACCAGGGCTGCATCGACAAGTTCATGGGCGATGCGATGATGGTGCTCTTCGAGTCGCAGCCGGGGCGCGACGACAGCGCCCTGCGCGCCGTCTCCTGCGCGGTGGACATGCAGCTCGCCATGGAAGGCGTCAACGCGGTGAACAAGGGCCAGGGCCTGCCCGAGCTCTATTTCGGCATCGGCATCAACACCGGGCGCGTCATCTCGGCGATGCTGGGCTCCGACCTCTACTCCGAATACACGGTGATCGGCGAGGAGGTGAACCTCGTCTCGCGCATCGAATCGTTCAGCCTGCGCGGCCAGGTGCTGGTGAGCGAGTCCACCTGGGGGCGCTGCAAGGGCTTCGTGCAGACCGGGGACCCGATGGACGCGTTCGTGAAGGGCCGCAGCAAGCTCGTCGCGCTGCGCGAGGTGCTCGGCATCCCGTCGCTCGGCAAGGTGGTGCCGCGCCACGAGCAGCGCCGCAGCGCCCGGGTGCAGGTGAAGCTGCCCTTCGGCTACCGCATGGTCGTGAACCAGGTGGTGATCCCCGAGCCGCGCGAGGGCATCATCCTCGACATCGGCTACCACGGCATCCTCGCCGAGGTCGCGCTCGCGCACTCCGCATTCTCCGAGATGATGCTCGACTTCGACCTGCCGCTGGTCGGCGAGCGGCTCACGGACCTCTACGGCAGGGTGGTGAAGGTGATGCCGAAGGCGGAGCGCACCCGCATCGGCGTGGAGTTCACCTCCATGACGCCGAAGCAGAAGGCCTCGATCCAGCTCTTCGTCCAGCTCCTCATCCAGGGCACCGAAGCGCGGGACTGAGGAGCACGGCAACACCCTCCCCATGAAAGTGCTGCTCGTCGAGGACAGCGAGCGCGTCGCGCGCTTCGTGAAGAAGGGCCTCGCCGAATCCGGCCATACGCTCGACGTCGCGGCGAACGGGCGCGACGGCCTCTTCCTCGCGGCGAGCGAGGCGTACGACGCGATCGTGATGGACCGCATGCTTCCCGGCGGCGTCGACGGCCTCTCGATCGTCGCGGCGCTCCGCCAGAGCGGCAACGAGGTCCCGATCCTCATCCTCTCCGCGCTGGGCGAGGTGGACGAGCGCATCGAAGGCCTCAAGAGCGGCGCCGACGACTACCTCGTGAAGCCCTTCTCGTTCGGCGAGCTGCTCGCGCGGCTGGAAGCGCTGGTGCGCCGGGCGCGGGAGCGCGGATCGCAGACCACGCTCGCGGTGGCCGATCTCACCATGGACCTCCTCTCGCGCAAGGTGGCGCGCGGCGGCCGGGCGATCGCGCTCCAGCCGCGCGAGTTCAAGCTGCTCGAGGTGCTCATGCGGCACGCGAACCAGGTCGTCACGCGCACGATGCTGCTCGAGCAGGTCTGGGACTACCACTTCGACCCGCGCACCAACGTCGTCGACGTGCACGTGAGCAAGCTGCGCCGCAAGATCGACGCGGACGCGGAGCGGCCGCTGCTGCGCACGATCCGCAACGCGGGCTACATGCTGTCGTCGGAATGAGGCCGCTGCTGCGCTTCTCCGCCGCGAACCTCGCGCTGGGCTACGTCGCGGCGAGCCTCGCGGCGCTCGCGGTCTTCGCGACCCCCCTCTGGTTCGCGTGGCGCTCGACCATCGACGCGCGCCGCGGCGAGCTGCTGCAGGAGGACGAGAGGCGCCTCGTGGACATCTTCCAGGCGCGCGGCGCCGACGGCCTCGCCGCGGCGCTCGACGCCCGCGTCGCGCGCAGCCGCACCGGCGGCAACTACTACGTGCTCGCCGACCGCGACCGCCGGCGCATGGCTGGCAACCTCTCGGCGTGGCCCGACGGCGTTCCGGAGCAACCCGGCCGCTATCGCGTGACCGTGCTCGCGAACGGCGAGCCGCGCGCGGCGATCGCGATCCACGAGCTGCTGCCCGGCGGCTACCGGCTGCTGGTCGCCGGCGACGACACGTCTTTCCAGCGCATGGAGCGCCTCTTCTGGTACGGCCTCGCCGCCACCGCCGCGGCGATCCTCGCCCTCGGAGCATTCGCCGCGTGGGCGATCCGCCGCGAGTTCCTGCGCGAGGTGCAGCGCATCCAGCGCACCGCCGCCGCGATCGTCGCGGGCGACCTCTCGCGCCGCGTGGAATCGCGCGGCGTCGCCGACGACCTGGAGCTGCTCTCGCGAACCGTGAACGGCATGCTCGACCGCATCCAGGCGCTGGTGGACGGCGTGCGCAACGTCTCGAACGCGATCGCCCACGACCTGCGCACGCCGCTCGCGGAGCTGCGCTCGCGGCTCGAGGAGCTCGCGATGTCGCGCCTGCCCGCCGGGGAGGCGGCCGCCGAGCTCGAGAGCGCGGTCGCCGACGTCGACCGCGTGATCGCCATCTTCAACGCGCTGCTGCGGCTCGCCGAGATCGACAGCGGCATGCGACGCTCCGGATTCGCGCGCGTCGACCTCGGCCGCGTGGCCGCCGAGACCGCCGAGTTCTACGAGCCGGTCGCCGAGGAAAAGGGCATCGCGCTCTCCTGCCGCGCGCAAGCGGGGCTCGAGGTGATGGGCGATTCCCTGCTCCTCGCGCAGGCGCTCGGCAACCTCGTGGACAACGCGATCAAGTACGCGCCCGCGGAAAGCGCCGTCGAGATCCGCGGCGTGCGCCGCGCCGGCCTCGTCGAGCTCTCGGTCGCCGATCGCGGCCCGGGCATTCCCGACGCGGAGAAGCCGCGCGTGGTGGAGCGCTTCTATCGGGGCGATCGCAGCCGCGGCGCGGTCCCGGGCATGGGGCTCGGGCTCGCGCTGGTCGCCGGCACCGCGCGCCTGCACGGCGGCGCCTTCGAGCTCTCGGACCATTCCCCGGGGCTCGTCGCGACGCTGCGCCTTCCGCGCGCCGACCCCGCGCATTAAGCGGAATTCATCTTCCGCCCATCGGGCGGAAAGGCGCGGTGGCGCAACCTGAACGATGTTCCCATCGGACAGGAGACCGCCATGAAACGCATCGTCATCGCCACCGCGCTCGCGCTCGCCCTCCCCGCCTTCGCCGCCGAGGAAGCGGACCAGGCCGCGCAGCAGCCGCAACCCGCCGAGAAGGCGGCCGTGCAGGAGAACGGCGCCGCGCAGGAGAAGGCCGGCGAGAAGGTCGCCTCGGAAGGCATCTCCGAGGAAGTCACCCTCGTGAACGGCGCCACGGGCAACGGCGGAGCCGCCTCCGAGAAGACGCCGACGCTGCGCTTCGAGCGCTGGGCGCGCGACGAGGACAACGACCCGTTCGAGACGCAGGAAAGCTGGAATTCCCGCCGCTAGCGCCCGCCCGCGGCTGCTTTCCCCGCGCCTGCCACGCGGCGGTCCTCGTGACCGCCGCGTTTTCTTTCGCCGCGCAAATTCCGCGCCGGTCCGCAGTTCCCGGGACGTCGGCGCCATTTATAATGGTCGGCTCAAACAACCACTCACATCCGAGGAGCCTCGAAATGCAACGCCTGCTACGCCCCCTCCTGGCCGCGGCCCTCCTGGTCGTCTCGGGCCTCGCATTCCCCCAGCAGCAGTACATCAACGTCCTCACCGGCGGCACCAGCGGCGTTTACTACCCGCTCGGCGTCGCGATGTCGCGGCTCATCGGCCAGGCGATCCCGGACTCCAAGGTCTCCGTCCAGTCCACCAAGGCCTCGGTGGAGAACCTGAACCTGCTCGAGTCGGGACGCGGCGAGCTCGCGTTCACGCTGGGGGATTCGCTTTCCGACGCGTGGAAGGGGAACGCCGACGCCGGCTTCAAGAGCCCGCTCAAGAAGCTGCGCGCGGTGGGCGGCATCTACTCGAACTACATCCAGATCGTCGCCTCGGCCGATTCGGGCATCCGGACGCTCGCCGACCTCAAGGGCAAGCGCATCTCCGTCGGCGCGCCCAAGTCGGGCACCGAGCTCAACGCGCGCGCGGTGCTGAAGGCGGCCGGCCTGAGCTACCACGATTTCGCCAAGGTCGAGTACCTGCCGTTCGGCGAGTCCGTCGAGCTCATGAAGAACCGCCAGCTCGACGTCACCCTGCAGTCCGCGGGGCTGGGGGTCTCGTCGCTGCGCGACCTCGCCACCTCGCAGAAGATCGTGGTGGTGGCGATTCCCGAGGACGTGGTGAAGAAGGTCGGCGACCCCGCCTACCAGCCCGCCACGATTCCGGCCCACACGTACGAAGGCCAGGACCAGGACGTGCAGACGGCGGCGATCCAGAACTTCCTCGTGACGCGCGAGGGCGTCTCGGCGGATACCGTGTACAAGATGACGAAGGCGGTCTTCGAGAACAAGGACGCGCTCGTCGCCGCTCACAGCGCCGCCAAGGGCATCGACAAGGCGAACGCGGTGAAGAGCCTCCCGGTTCCGCTGCACCCCGGCGCGGAGAAGTACTTCAAGGAGATCGGAGTCCTCAAGTAGGCGCATGGGCAGCGAGAACCGTCATCCCCGGGCCGCCGGCCCCCGAGTGTCGTCGCCGGCGGCCGGGGAGCACGCGCTGATCGAGGACTCGGGGCGCCCGGCGGAGCAGTCGCCGGGCGAGCACTTCGAGGAGCATGGCAAGCAGCGCCAGCTCTCGGGCTGGGCGAAGCGCGCCGTGATGGCGGCCGCGCTGATCTTCTCCGTCTACCAGCTCGAGGTCGCGGCGTTCAGCCCGCTTTCGAGCCAGGTCACGCGCTCGCTGCACGTGGGGTTCCTGCTCCTCCTCACGTACCTGCTCTT
>DATIVM010000269.1:0-18934 GCA_035465975.1 Usitatibacter sp. | reverse complement strand
CCCCGGCGCGCGGCCCCTCGCGGCCCGCGCCGCCCCGGGCGACGCGCGGCGCGCCGCCGGCGCCCGAGTCGCGCCTGGTCGGCCGACTCCTGATGCGCCCGGATCTCGCCGCCCAGGTCCCCGACGATGTGCTGGACGGATCGCGCCCGGAAGCGGCAACCTTGCGTGCCGTCGTTGGATTTTGTCGCTCCAGTCCCCATTTGACGCTAGGACAGGTCAGCGCTTACTTTCAGGGCTCCGAGCACGAGGCCCCGATCGAGCAGGCCCTGCGCGAGCCGTTGCTGCGGCAGGCGGAAGGCGGGGAGCTGGACCTGGAGGCGGAGGTGGCACACTGGGTGCACGAGCTGCGCCAGGAGCGCCTCTCCCGCCGCCAGGGGGAGCTCGCCCGGCTGCTGGACGCCGGCACGGCGACGCCGGAGCAGCTGGCCGAGTACAAGGCGCTCTACGCCCGCATGGAGGCATCGAAATCGGGGAATCCTCCTACGGAAGGCGTGTCCAAATTCTGATACAATTTTCGGTTTTCCCCGATCAGCCCTAAGCGGGAGTCGCTACAGTGAAAAAGTCGAGCAACGATCATCCGAAGGCCGAGGTGAAACTCGCCGAAGTCGAGGCGCAGAAGAAGCGCCTCAAGAACCTCATCGTTCTCGGCAAGGAGCGCGGCTACCTCACCTACGCCGAGATCAACGACCACCTGCCCGACGACATGACCGACGCCGAGCAGATCGAGGGCGTGGTCACGATGCTCGCGGACATGGGGATCGCGGTCTACGACGAGGCCCCGGACGCCGAGCAGCTGCTGATGAACGAGGCGCCGGCCCCGATCGCCGAGGAGGACGTGATCGAGGAGGCCGAGGAGGCGCTCTCCACCACGATCGACGCCGAGTTCGGCCGCACCACGGACCCGGTGCGCATGTACATGCGCGAAATGGGCTCCGTGGAGCTCCTCACGCGCGAGGGCGAGATCGAGATCGCCAAGCGCATCGAGGACGGCCTCAAGCACATGATCCACGCCATCTCCTCGTGCCCGACCACGATCGAGGAGATCCTGCGCATGGCCGACCTCATCGAGAAGGACGAGATGAGGATCGACGAGCTGGTCGACGGCCTCGTGGACGAGGACGGCGAGGAGGTCGTCGAGGAGGAGATGACCGAGGAGGAAGAGCTCGAGGAGCTCGACGCCGAGGAGCAGGAGGCCGAGGACGAGGCGGTCGCGAACGCGGACCTCGAGGAGCTCAAGCAGAACGCGCTGGCGCACTTCAACAAGGTGCGCCGCCAGTACAAGAAGATGAAGAAGATCCTCGCGGAGAAGGGCTACCGCTCGCGCGCCTACAAGGACCTGCAGGAAGACATCTCCACCGAGCTCCTCGCGATCCGCTTCACCGCGAAGCAGGTGGAGCACCTGTCCAACGGGCTGCGCCACCTGGTCGAGCGCGTGCGCTCCCACGAGCGCGAGATCATGGAGCTCTGCACGCGCAACGCCAACATGCCGCGCGCGCACTTCATCAAGGTGTTCCCCGGGAACGAGACGAACCTCAAGTGGGCGAACGAGGAGATCGCCTCGGGCAAGGCCTACTCGAAGGCGCTCGACCGCTTCAAGCCGGCGATCGTCGAGCAGCAGGACGCGCTGATCCACCTGCAGAAGGAAGTCGGGATCCCGATCAAGGACCTGAAGGAGATCGCGCGCCAGATGTCCACGGGCGAGGCGAAGGCGCGCCGCGCCAAGCGCGAGATGATCGAGGCGAACCTGCGCCTCGTGATCTCCATCGCGAAGAAGTACACCAACCGGGGACTCCAGTTCCTCGACCTCATCCAGGAAGGCAACATCGGCCTCATGAAGGCGGTCGACAAGTTCGAGTACCGCCGCGGCTACAAATTCTCGACCTACGCGACGTGGTGGATCCGCCAGGCCATCACGCGCTCGATCGCCGACCAGGCGCGCACCATCCGCATCCCGGTGCACATGATCGAGACGATCAACAAGATGAACCGCATCTCGCGCCAGATCCTGCAGGAGACGGGCCAGGAGCCGGATCCGGCCACCCTCGCGGTGAAGATGGAGATGCCCGAGGAGAAGATCCGCAAGATCCTCAAGATCTCCAAGGAGCCGATCTCCATGGAGACGCCGATCGGGGACGACGACGACTCGCACCTGGGCGACTTCATCGAGGACCAGTCCGGGCTCGCGCCGTCGGATTCGGCCCTCTACGCGTCGCTGCGCGAGGCCACCAAGGACGTGCTGGACTCCCTCACGCCGCGCGAGGCGAAGGTGCTGCGCATGCGCTTCGGCATCGAGATGAACACCGACCACACGCTGGAAGAGGTCGGCAAGCAGTTCGACGTGACGCGCGAGCGCATCCGGCAGATAGAGGCCAAGGCGCTGCGCAAGCTGCGGCATCCTTCGCGGTCGGAGAAGCTCAGGAGCTTCCTCGAGGGCGAGAGCTGAGCCAGGTCCGCGCAAAGGACAAACGCAAATCGGCCCCTCCTCGGAGGGGCCGATTCTTTTGAACGGCCGGCGGACACCGGGGCTAGAACGGGAACGCGTAGATCTCGAACGCCCCCGCGTCCCCCCCGTCCGGATGCTGGCTGTGGAAGGGCCAGGTGAGGGACTGGAACGACGTCGAGCTCGAGTAGTCTCCCGGGCCGTTCGCGTTGCCGTCGAAATTCGAGGCCGCCGTCGTGAGCCGCGTGTTCGCGCTCCACGTGAGGCCGCCGTCGCTCGACGCGGTCGCGTAGACGTGCGTGAGGCAGTTGGCCGCGTCGTCGCGGCGATCGTAGAACGTCACCGAGACGGCATCGCCGCCCGTCCCGCCGGTGACGCTCAGCGTCGGGTGGTACTGGTGCGCGCCGCCCGCATCGTCGTTCAGCCGCACGGGCGCCGACCAGTGGGCGCCGCCGTCCGTCGAGCGCGTGTACAGGATGTCGAAGCCGCGGCCCTGGATCGCGTCCGCGTAGACCAGGTGCAGCGTCCCGCTCGGACCGACCTTCAGATGGTGCGCCGGGCTCTGTTCCCGGCCTCCGTTGCAGCCGATGTCCACGCCGAAGCCGGTGTGCGTCGTGGCCGCGGCGACGTCCGTGCCCCAGCTCGCGCCGCCGCTGGTCGACTTGTCGACGTAGATCACGTCCTGGGCGTAGTTGTGCCAGCTCGCGTAGACGGTGCCCGTGCTCTGGTCGACCGCGGGGTACGCGCCGATGACGCGCTCGAATCTCGACGTGCCGTCGTCGACTTTCACGGGAGCGCTCCACGTGGCGCCTGCGTCGCTCGAGGAGGCCACGTAGAGGATCTGGTCGGTCGAGGTGTTGCGGTCCCATGCGACGTAGATGCGGTTCTGGAACTGTGAGGGCGAGCGGTCGACCGCGATGTAGTACTTGTCGTCGAAATACCTGTTGCGGTTGAACGTGACCGCAACGGGCGCGGACCAGACCAGGCCGGACGCGTCCGCCTTCGCCACCGCGATCGAGTTCGGGTAGCTGCCCCTCAGGGGCGCGCCGCCGAACACGAAGTAGTAGTTCCCGTCGAGGTCGTGGTCGAGCGCCGGGTCGAAGCTGATCCCGAAGGTCTTGCCGGCCCAGGTGCCGGACATCTGCGTGGCCGTCCACGTGTTGCCGTCCGAGGACGTGTACGCCTTCACGTAGCAGGGATTGGAGCCGCACGCACCCGGGAAGATCGAGTTCGAGCCGCCCACGATGGTGACGCCGTTCGAGGCGGCACCGGTCTCGCCCTCGTAGCTTCCGGAGTCGTTGGAGACGTTGATGGAAGCGGCCGAGCCCGCGCCCGTCGTGGCACGCGGGGCGAGCGCGACCGCCGCGCCGGGCGCGACCGCGTGCACGAACGGCGCCGGGGCGAATCCGTCCCCGGTCCACACGAGGTGGCCGCGGCCCGGATAGCGGCTGCCGTCGAGCAGCCCCAGGCGCGGGAAAGTGAGGAAAGCGGGCGGCCCTGCGGCGTCCGGCTGCTGCGCTTCGGCCGAGGGGACGGCGAGGAGCGTCGAGGAAGCGGTGAGGGCGAGGAAGACGTGGGCCGGCAGGGCGGCGAGACGGGCCAGGCGCATGAGGGACTCTCCTTGTGGGGATGCGAGAGCGTGCGCCGTGATGCTTGTGGGTTCTTCGAGCGGCGAATATGCCCGGAGCCCGGGGGCGGGTCAATACGAAATTTTTGCGGATGCGGCGCGCGCCATTCTTACTTCGCCTACGCCTCGTCCGCTTCGTCCAGGTCGAAGTTCGCGGCGTACTGGCGCGTGAGCCAGCGGATGAAGTTGGCGCAGCCGAACTCGCAGTCGCGGACGAACGGCAGCTCCCAGTTCGAGACGCTCGCGTCGCTCCGGGCCACGAGCTTGGGCCTCGGCACCGTGCAGGTCTTGCACGCGAGGGGCCTGATCCGCCCGAAGGCGGCGACGAGCTGCTCGTGCAGCTCGTCGGCAGGCAGGACGCTCTTCTTGCGCGCTTGCATGGCTCGCGAAGGGGATATCACTGCGGCATTCTTTGCCCGCCGGCCCGGCCTCGATGTGAAAGCCATCACTGCCCGGAATTGCCGATGTAGCGCCGCGCGGACGAGCGGCGCCGCCCGGCGGACGAGCGGCAAGCCAGCCGACCGGACGGCGCGCGCGCCGGCGCGGCCGACGCGCCGTCCTTTGATCTGCGGCAGCGCCGGGCGGTACATTGGACGCAGCATTGGCACGAAGGCCGTTCCTTGATCCTCGCGCTCCTCTCCGACGTGCACTCGAATCTCGAGGCGCTGCGCGCCTGCCTCGCCCATGCCGAGGAGCGCGGCGCGCGCGAGTTCGCGTTCCTGGGCGACCTCGTGGGCTATGGCGCCGATCCGGCATCGGTGATCGAGCTCACGCGCGAATTTGCCGCGCGCGGGGCGATCGTGCTCAAGGGGAACCACGACGAGGCGGTGAACGCGCCGAGCGCATGGCTCAACGCCTCCGCGGCGGCCGCGATCGAGTGGACGCGCCGCGTGCTCTCCGCGGAGGACCGCGCCTACCTCGACATGCTGCCGCTGTGCGTGCGCGACCATGGCGCCTGCTTCGTGCACGCCTCGGCCGCGCGCCCGGAAAGCTGGGAGTACGTGGACAGCGTCTCGGCCGCGGAGCGCAGCGTCGCGGCGGCGGGGACCGCGTACACCTTCTCCGGCCATGTGCACGAGCAGGCGCTCTTCGTGAGCGCGGCGCAGGATCGCATGATCGTGTTCCGCCCGAAACCGGGCGTGCCCATTCCCGTGGGAACGCACCGGCGCTGGCTCGCGCTGGTGGGCTCCGTCGGCCAGCCCCGCGACGGCAATCCGGCGGCGGCCTACGCGACGTTCGACACGGAGTGGCGCAGCGTCACGTTCCATCGCGTGCCCTACGACAACCGCGCGGCGGCGCGCAAGATCCGCGAGGCGGGGTTGCCCGAAGCGCTCGCCTACCGGCTCGAGCGCGGCATCTGATGGCGGTCACCGACCTGGCGCCCGGCCAGCACGTCGATGGCTTCATCGTGGGGCGATGCGTGCACGAGGGCGCCATGGGCCGGCTCTTCGAGGTGACGCGCGCCGACACCGCGTTCCCGATGCTCATGAAGGTGCCGCGCATGGGCGCGGGGGATTCGGCGGAGCTCATGCTCGCCTTCGAGACCGAGGCGATGATCCTGCCGCGCCTGAAGGGGCCGTACGTGCCGCGCTTCGTCGCCGCGGGCGACGTGACGAGCGTCCCCTACCTCGTGACCGAGCGCGTCGCGGGCGAGAGCCTCGACAAGCGGCTGGGCGCCGCGCGCCCCGCCGACGAGGTGGCGCGCATCGGCGCCGCGGTGGCGGACGCGCTGCACAGCGTCCACGCGCAGGACGTGGTCCATCTCGACGTGAAGCCGGACAACGTCGTGCTGCGCCCCGACGGCCACGCGGTGCTGGTCGACTTCGCGCTCGCGCACCACCGGCATCTGCCCGACCTCGTCTCCGAGGAGCGGCGCTATGCCGCGGGCTCCGCGCCGTACATCTCGCCCGAGCAGGTGCGCGGTGTACGCACCGACGCACGCAGCGACCTCTTCTCGCTCGGCGTCGTGCTCTACGAGCTCGCGACCGGGGCGCTCCCGTTCGGCACGCCCGCCACGTTCGCCGGCTTGCGCGACCGCCTGTGGATGGATCCGGCCCCGCCGCGCGTCGCGCGCGCCGACCTCCCGCCCTGGCTGCAGGAAGTGATCCTGCGCTGCCTCGAGCCCGATGCCCAGCGCCGCTACCAGTCGGCCGCGCACCTCGCGTTCGACCTGCGGCATCCGGGGCAGGTCGTGCTCACGCCGCGCAGCGAGCGCAAGGAACGCGCGGGCGTGCTGGCGCAGGCGGGGCGCTGGTGGCGCGCGCGCGGGCTGAGCGTGCTTCCGGGCGGCGCGAAGGAGGAGCCGCACGCCGCGCCCGTGATCATGGTCGCGGTCGACACGATGCACCCCGACGATCCGCGCCAGCCGGAGCTGCAGCGCGCGACGCGCCAGATCCTCTCGCTGAGCGACGAGTTCCGGCTGATCTGCGTCTCGGTGGTGACCGCGGGATTGGGATTGCCCGATCCGCGCGCGGGCGACGTGCAGGTCGAGCATCGAATCCGCCTGCACCACTGGATCGGGCCGTTGGCGATCGAGCCGGAGCGCGTGTCGCTGCACGTGCTCGAGGCGCCCGACGCGGGGGCGGCGCTGGTCGAATTCGCCGCGCGCAACAACGTGGACCTCATCGTGCTCGGCGCGCCCGCCCCGGACGAGCGCACGCTCGCATGGTGGCGCTCGGTCGCTTCATCGGTCACGGCGAATGCGCCGTGCAGCGTGCACGTGGTGCGGCGATCGGGGGAGCCGGCGCGTTGAAGCCCGCTCGCGCCCGCGGGGGCAATCCTGCCGAGGCGGGTGCGAGCGCGGCTAGCCGCGGGATATCCCGCAGCTCGCGATGCAGCTCGGCGAGCCGGAACGTCCACTCGGAAAGGCTCTTCGCGCTGTCAGTGGATCTCGGGCTCCGCCGTGGAGGCGCCGCCCTCGAGGAAATCGAAGTCGCAGCCCTGGTCCGCCTGCGTCACGTGCTTCAGGTAGAGCGTCCCGAAGCCGCGCGTGAAATGCGGCCTGGGCGGCTTCCACGCGGCGCGGCGCCGCTCGAGCTCCCCATCGTCCACGAGGAGCTGCAGGCGGCGACCGGGGACGTCGAGCTCGATGCGATCGCCGTCGCGCACGAGGGCGAGCGGACCGCCGACGAACGATTCCGGCGTCACGTGCAGGACGCATGCGCCGTAGCTCGTGCCGCTCATGCGCGCATCCGAAATGCGCACCATGTCGCGCACGCCCTTCTGCAGCAGCTTCTTCGGGATCGGGAGCTGGCCCCACTCGGGCATGCCCGGCGCGCCGCGCGGTCCCGCGTTCTGCAGCACGATCACCGAATCGGCCTCCACGTCGAGGTCCGGATCGTCGATGCGCGCGGCCATGTCGTCGTAGTTCCTGAACACCACGGCGCGGCCCACGTGCTTCTGCAGCCGCGCTTCCATCGCGGGCGGCTTGATCACCGCGCCGCCCGGCGCGAGGTTTCCGCGCAGCACCGCGAGGCCGTCGTGCGGCACGAGCGGATTCGAGCGCGCGCGGATCACGTCGTCGTTCCACACCTTCGCGCCCGCGATGTTCTCGGCGAGCGTGCGGCCGTTCACCGTCGGCGCGGAACCGTCGATGAGGTCGCCCAGCTCCGCGAGCAGCGCCGGCAGCCCGCCCGCATAGAAGAAATCCTCCATGAGGTACTTGCCCGCGGGACGCACGTTGGCGAGCACGGGGACCTTGCGCGCCAGCGCATCGAAGCGGTCGATGTCGAGCGCCACGCCCGCGCGGCGCGCGAGGGCGACCAGGTGAACGAGGGAATTCGTGGAGCCGCCCAGCGCCAGCACCGTCGTCACCGCGTTGTCGAACGCGCGCCGATCGGCGATGTCGAGCGGCTTGAGGTCCTCCCACGCCATGTCGACGATGCGTTTTCCCGTGAGCGTCGCCATCTGCGCGTGGCGCGAATCGGGCGCGGGGATCGAGGCGGCGCCCGGCAGCGTGAAGCCGAGCGCCTCGACCGCGGACGTCATGGTCGATGCGGTGCCCATCGTCATGCAGTGGCCCGGCGAGCGCGCGATGCCGTCCTCCACGCCCTTCCATTCGTCCTCGGTGATGTTGCCCGCGCGAAGCTCCGCCCAGTACTTCCACGTGTCGCTGCCGGAGCCGAGGAACTTCCCCTGGAAATCGCCGCGCAGCATCGGCCCGGCCGGCAGGAAGATCGCCGGGAGGTTCATCGAGAAGGCGCCCATGAGCAACGCGGGCGTGGTCTTGTCGCAGCCGCCCATCAGCACGCAGCCGTCGGCGGGGTAGCTGCGCAGCAGCTCCTCGGTCTCCATCGCGAGGAGGTTGCGATACAGCATCGTCGTCGGCTTCTGGAACGGCTCCGAGAGCGTCATCGCCGGCATCTCGATCGGGAAGCCGCCCGCCTGCCAGATGCCGCGCTTCACTTCCTCGGCGCGCTGCCGGAAGTGCGTGTGGCAGGGGTTGATCTCGCTCCACGTGTTCACCACGGCGATCACGGGCTTGCCCGCGTAGTCGGAGCGGGCGTAGCCCATCTGCGCGGTGCGGGAGCGGTGCCCGAAGCCGCGCAGGTCGTTCACGCCGTACCAGCGGTGGCTGCGGAGCTCCTCCGGCTTCCTGCGCGGTTTCGCCGCCATCGCGTCAGGCGGCGACCGGCGCCGCGGCGAGCGCCCGGTCGTGCGCGAGGAGCTGCCGCGCCGCGGCCTGCACCGCGGGGCATTCGGCCGGCGTGAGGTTGGAGATCATCGGCAGGAGCGGGCCCATGTCGGCGATGCCCGCGAGCGTGATCGCGTCGTGCAGAACGCGGATCGGCCCCAGCGCATCGCGCTGGTCCTCGAGCGGGATGTAGGCGGCGCGGATCTTCGACGCGCCGTCGTAGTCCCCGGCCTTGAGGAGCGCGAGCAGGCGCATCGAGCCGCGCGGCGCGACGCACACCGAGCCCGAGGTGAACGCGCGCAAGCCGTAGTCGCGCCAGTGCACGATGGCCGGCCGCTCGCCGATGCCGCTGATGACGAGGCCGCGATCGACCTGCTCCACGAGGTCCGCGAGATACGGATCGTCCGAGGGATGCTCGCGCACGATCGCGTACTTGATGGCGCAGATCACGCCGTCCTTCGCGAGCGCGCCGAGCGTGGCGGGCTCGATGTAGCCGGTGCCCTTCACGTACGCGATGATCGGCTTGCCCAGTCGCTCGGCGAAGCGGCGCAGCGCCGTGGCGACGCCGGAATCGTTGGAGGGCTTGCCGAACGGGAGCGCCATCGCGGTGGGGAACGCGAGGTCGCGCAGGATCGCCGCCTCGTCCATGAGCTTGCCGTAGTCGGCGCCCGCGGAAGGGATCACCCAGGTGTCGGCCGACGCGGCCCGCGCGACGAGGTCGAGCGCGGCGGCGTACTCGGAGACGGGCAGGTGGTAGAAGTTCGCGTTCCCGCCGTACATCAGCGTGCGTACGCCGCCCCCCTCGAGGTGCCGGATGAGCGCGCGGTTCGCTTCCGGATCGAGGCAGAGATCGGCGCGGCGCGCGAGCGGCGGCACCGCGATCACCGACGCGGAGAGGTCGGCGGCCGTGACGGGCGTGGTCTTCAAGGCGATACTCCTTGCCGGAGGTCGAGGGGCAACGCTATCACTTCGCGGCGCGCGAGAGAATCGCGTCGGTCACCTTCCCGCCGTGGCGGAACACGAGGCCCGTGAAGAGCACGACGATGATGTAGCGCACGGCGTGGGCGGCGGTCACGAACGCCACGCCCATGTGCAGCACCTGCGCCGTGATCGACATCTCCGCGATGCCGCCCGGGGCCGCGGCGAGCAGGCCGGTTCCCACGTAGACGCCGCTCAGGCGCGCGAGCGCCCAGCCGACGATCGCCGCCGAGGCGAGCGTGAGCGCGATCGAGGGCACCAGCGAGGCGACGAAGCGCGGCGCCTTCACGAGGAAGGTGCGATCGAACCGAACGCCGAGCGCGGCGCCGAGGAGGACCTGTGCCGCGCTCGGCAGCGCGTGCGGCACCGAGGAGAGCGTCACGCCGCGCACCGTGAGCGCCGTGGTCGCGAGGAGCGAGCCGATCATGTACGCGGTCGGCATTCCCACGCGCCGCGCCATCCATCCGGCCACGCCGCCGATCGCGAGGAGGAGCGCCAGCTTCGGCGCGTCGAACGGGATCGAGACGGGAACGTAGTCGTCGCTCGAGGAGAAGCCCGCGAGCGTGATCGCGACCGGGAAGAGCGTCACCGTGAAGAGCATGCGCACCGAGTGGGCGAAGGCGACGAGGTCCGATTTCGCGCCGTGGCGCTCGCCGGTCATCGCCATCTCGGAAGCGCCGCCCGGCATGCTGCCGAAATAGCAGGTGGCGAGGTCCACGCCCGAGAGCTTCGAGAGCACCCAGCCGCTCACCGCGCCGAAGCCGATCGCGACGAAGCCCAGCGCGACGAACCACGGCCAGTACGAGGAGACCTCGTGGATCACGGGCGAGGTGAAGTGCAGCCCGAGGGTCGTGCCGACGACCACCAGGCCCACGTTCCGGCCCCACGGGAAGACGTCGAGGTCCGCGCCCGCCATCTGGGCGAGGGCCATCGCGACGATCGACCCGATCATCCAGGGCAGCGGCGAATGGATCCAGGCGAACAGCGCGCCGCCGGCGGCGCAGACCAGGAGGCCGACCGCCATGCGGGCGGCCCGGGAACGGATCCTCACTTGCGGGATTGGCTTCGGGAGGCTTGAAACGCTATAATTTTATGCTTTCGCGGTCGGGAACCAAAGCGTTTGGCGCAACCGGACCCGCGAATGCCGCTTCCCCCCGGCCTGGTAGCTCAGTTGGTAGAGCAGAGGACTGAAAATCCTTGTGTCGGTGGTTCAATTCCGCCCCAGGCCACCAATTTTGGATTTTGAGGATGTGTGCGTCCTCAAAATCCAAAAGGTGGTTCACCCCCCGGCATAACGCCCCGCCGAATTCGGTTAATGTGGCGTAGGGCCGCCCGACGGCCCGCTCCCGAATCGCGAACCATGGGCAACAACCGCGCGCTTCCCGTGCTGGTCGCCGGCGGCGGCATCGGCGGCCTCGCCGCCGCGCTCGCGCTCGCGCGCCGCGGCCACGAGGCGAAGGTCCTCGAGCAGTCGGCGCACATCGGCGAGATCGGCGCCGGCATCCAGCTCGGTCCCAACGCGTTCTCCGCGTTCGACGCGCTCGGCGTGGGCGAGAAGGCGCGCGAGCGCGCCGTCTACACCGACGACATCATCATGATGGACGCGGTGGACGAATCCCTCGTCGCATCGGTCCCCGTCGGCGAGGCCTTCCGCGTGCGCTTCGGCAATCCCTACGCGGTGAGCCATCGCGCCGACGTGCACCTCTCGCTCCACGAGGCGGTCGAGGCGAGCGACCGCATCGAGCTCGTCACCTCCTGCCACGTGGTGCACGTCGACCAGGACTCGGACGGGGTCACCGCGATCGACTCCCGGGGCCGCAAGTACCGCGGCAGCGCGCTCATCGGCGCCGACGGCGTGAAGTCCACGGTGCGGCAGCAGTTCGTGAACGACCCGGTGCGGGTCTCCGGTCACGTGGTGTATCGGGCCGTCGCCGACGCGCGCGAGTTTCCCGAGGACCTCAAGCTCAACGCGCCGTGCCTGTGGGCGGGTCCGGATTGCCACCTCGTCCACTATCCCCTGCGCGGCGGCGAGCAGTACAACGTCGTCGTCACCTTCCACAGCCGCAGCCACGAGGAATGGGGCGTCACGGACGGCAGCCGCGACGAGGTGTTGAGCTACTTCCAGGGCATCGGCCCGCGGCCGCGCCGGCTCCTCGACCTGCCGAAGAGCTGGCGGCGCTGGGCCACCGCCGACCGCGAGCCCATCGCGCGCTGGACCTACGGGCGCGTCACGCTCCTCGGCGACGCCGCGCACCCGATGATGCAGTACCTCGCGCAGGGCGCCTGCATGGCGCTCGAGGACGCGGTCACGCTCGGCGAGGCGCTCGGCGCCGAGGGCGGCGACTTCGGGCGCGCCTTCGCGCGCTACGAGCGCTCGCGCGTCGCCCGCACGGCGCGCGTCGTGCTCATGACGCGGGAGATGGGGCGCATCTATCATGCGAAGGGCGTCGAGCGCCTGGTGCGCAACGACCTCTGGAAGGGCCGCACGCCCGAGCGCTATTACGATGCGCTCGAGTGGCTGTACGGCTGGAAGGTGGAGAATTGCCTGAAGGATTGAGCGGATTCCCGTCCCCCGGCAAAAGCGCCCGGGGGCAGGCTGCGCGGGAATGACGAGGCGATGATTCCCGCCTGCGCGGGAATGACGGAGAAACGTGATGAACACGCGCGACCTGCAGTCGCAACGCGAGGCGTTCTACGGGCGCATCGAGCCGCAGCACATGGCGCCGCTCTGGACGCGCCTCAAGTCGCTGGTGCCGAAGGAGCCCACGCCGGCCGGCGTGCCGCACCACTGGCGCTACGAGGCGGTCCGGCCGTACGTGCTCGAATCGGCGCAGCACATCTCGGCGAAGGAAGCGGAGCGGCGCGTGCTGATCCTCGAGAACCCCGCGCTCGCCGGCACCTCGCAGGTCACGAACACGCTCTACGCGGGACTGCAGCTCATCATGCCCGGCGAGGTCGCGCCCGCACATCGGCACACGCAGTCGGCGCTGCGCTTCATCGTCGAGGGCCGCGGCGCCTACACCGCCGTCGAGGGCGAGAAGACGATCATGGAGCCGGGCGACTTCGTCATCACGCCCTCCTGGACCTGGCACCACCACGGCAACGAGAGCGCCGAGCCCATGGTGTGGCTGGACGGCCTCGACATCCCGATGGCGATGTACTTCGGGAGCACGTTCCGCGAGGATCACCGCGAGGACGAGGCGCCGGTGACGCGCCCGGTCGGCGATTCGCTCGCGCGTTTCGGGAGCGGCCTCCTGCCGGTGGGCTACGCGCACGCGACGCTCACCTCGCCCGTGTTCAACTATCCCTGGGCGCGCACGCGCGAGGCGCTGCATGCGCTCGCGAAGGGCGGCGAGCCGGACGCGCACGTGGGCCACCTGATGCGCTACGCCAATCCTTCCGACGGCGGCTGGGCGATGCCCACCATGGCGACGATGGTGCGCCTGCTTCCCGCGGGCTTCGCGACGCGCCCCTACCGCTCGACGGACGGGACGGTGTTCGTGGTGGTGGAAGGCCGCGGGCGCGTGGAGGTCGAGGGGCAGCGCTTCGAGCTCGTGCCGCGCGACATCCTCGTCGTGCCGGGGTGGATGCGCTACACGCTGCACGCCGTGGACGACCTCGCGCTCTTCTCCTATTCCGACCGCGCCGCGCAGGAGAAACTCGGCCTCTTCCGCGAGCAGAGGCTGTGACACAATAGGGGCCGCCCCCGGCCCATAACGAGAACGATGAACGCCACCCTCCGGCGCTACGCCTCCGCCGCCGTGCTGCAAGTGGGCGGCCGCCTCGACCAGGACACGTGCGAGGGGTTCCGCGCCGACCTCATGAAGCACGTGGAGGCCGCGGCGCGCGAGGGGGGCACCGTGGTCCTCGACCTTTCCGCCCTGGAGTACGTCTCGAGCGCGGGGCTGCGCTGCTTCATGCTCGCCTCGCGCGAGGCGAAGGCGCAGCAGGCGCGCATCTTCGTCGCGTCGCTGCAGCCGATGGTGGCCGAGATCTTCGAGATCAGCCACTTCAACCTGGTGTTCCAGGTCTTCCCCACGGTCCGGGATGCGCTCGCCGCCATCTCGCCCGAGGCGCTCGCCGCCTACGGCCGGGGCTAGACCGTGCGCCTGCGCTTCTGGGGAACCCGCGGCTCGATCCCGGTCGCGCTCACGGCGGCCGACATGCGCGACCGCCTAGCGCAGGCGCTGGTCCGGGCGTCGGGCCGCACCTTCGCGAGCTACGAGGAAGCGCATGCCTTCGCCACCTCGGAGCTGGATTTCTCGCTCACCCACACGTTCGGCGGCCACACGCCCTGCGTGGAGCTCGAGATCGGCGACGACGAGTACTACGTGTGCGACATGGGCAGCGGCGCGCGCCCGTTCGGCGTGCACGTGCTCGCGCGCCAGGGCGGGCGGCCGGCGACCGTGAACGTGTTCATGTCCCACGTGCACTGGGACCACATCATGGGCTTCCCCTTCTTCGGCCCGGCCTATGTCCCGGGGACGAAGATCCGCATCCACGGCTGCCACGACGTGCTCGAGCAGGCGTTCCGCCTGCAGCAATCGCCGCCCTGCTTCCCGGTGGAGTTCGACCAGCTCGGCGCCTCGATCGAGTTCGTGAAGCTGGAGCCGGACCGTCCGCACTCGGTGAACGGCCTCACGGTGACGCCCCATCTGCAGCTCCACTCGGGCGATTCCTACGGCTACCGCTTCGAGCACGCCGGCAAGTGCGCGGTGTACTCGACGGATTCCGAGCACAAGCTCGAGAACCGCGCCGAGGCGGAGGCCTTCGCGAAGTTCTTCCGCGACGCCGACGCCGTCGTCTTCGACGCCATGTACGCCCTCGCCGACGCGATCAGCGTCAAGGCCGACTGGGGCCACTCGAGCAACATCGTCGGCGTGGAGCTCTGCCAGATGGCGCGCGCGAGGCACCTGGTGCTCTTCCACCACGAGCCGGCGAACGACGACGCGACGCTCGAGGGGCTGCTCAAGGAGGCGCGCCGCTTCGAGGAGCTCACGCGCTCCGGCGAGCCGCTGCGCGTCTCCGCCGCCTACGACGGGATGGAGATCGATCTCTGAGCGCGCTGCGCGGGCTTCGCGTCCTCGCCCTCGCGCTCGCCGCGGCCCTCGCCGTCTTCATCGGGATCTCGCCGCCCTCGGCGGAGGCGCTGCGCGATCCGGTCTTCGACGCGATGCAGCGCGCGTTCCCCCTCGAGAGGCGCTCGGCCCCCGCGACCATCGTGGCGATCGACGAGGCGTCGCTCGCGCGCTACGGCCAGTGGCCCTGGCCGCGCACGCGCCTCGCGGAGCTGGTCGAGCGCATCGATCGCATGCGGCCGGCCGCGATCGCCTTCGACATGTTCTTCCCCGAGCCGGACCGCTATTCGCCGGGAGCGCTCGCGCGCTCGCTCTCGCTGCCGCCGCCGGTCGCGCTCCTCCTCGAGGCCATCGCTTCCAACGACGGACGCCTCGCGGAAGCGATGCGCGGCCGGCCCGTCGTGCTGGGCATCGCCGCGGCGAGCGCGCCCGACCCGCGCTTCCAGGCGCCGCCGCGCGCGGCGCCCGTGGTGGTCGCGCCCGGCGCCGGGCGGGAGCTCGACGAGTTCGCGGGCCACGTCGGCAATCTGCGCATCCTCGACGAGGCGGCGAGCGGGCGCGGCCTCATGAACGCGGGCCCGGCGGAGCGGGTGGTCCGCTCCGTGCCGCTCGTCGCGCGCGTGCAGGGCGCGATCGTTCCCTCGCTCGCCGTGGAAGCGTTGCGCGTCGCGAACGACGGCGGCATCAGGCTCGAGCGCGCGGGCGCGGGGCTCGCGCGGATGCGGCTCGCGGGCGCGGCCTTCCCGCTGCAGGAAGACGGCCGCGCGTGGCTGCGCTTCTCGCACCACGCGCCGGAGCGCTTCGTTTCCGCGCTCGACGTGCTCGAGGGCCGCGCCGATCCCGCGCGCTTCGGGGGAAAGATCGTGCTGGTCGGCGTGACCGGCGTCGGCTTGCGGGACTACAAGAGCACCCCGCTCGGCGAGCTCGTGCCGGGCGTCGAGATCCACGCGCAGCTCGTCGAGAACATCTTCGACGCCGTGTCGCTGGTGCGCCCCGGCTGGGCGCGAATGGCGGAGGCGGCGATGCTCGTCATCGCGGCGCTCGCGATCGTGGCCGCGATCCCGCGCATGGGTGCGCTGCAGGGGCTCAACGTCGCGGCGCTGCTCGTGCTCGCGCTCGCCGCGGTCGCGCTCCTCGCCTTCGCGCGCTTCGGCCTGCTGCTCGATCCCGCGTGGCCGGTCGTGGGCGTGGTCGCGGTGTACGGAAGCGTCGTGGTGGGGTCGCTCTCGGAAGCCGAGCGCCACCGCCGGCAGCTGCGCGAGCAGGCGGCGCGCCTCGCGGGCGAGATCGACGCAGCGCGCCGCATCCAGATGGGATTGCTGCCCGACCCGCGCGAGGCGCTCGGGGGCGATCGGCGCGCGCGGGTCGCGGCGCTGCTCGAGCCCGCGCGCAGCGTCGGCGGCGATTTCTACGATTGTTTCCCCCTCGACGAGCGGCGCGTGTTCGTCGCGGTCGCCGACGTGTCGGGCAAGGGGCTGCCGGCGGCGCTCTTCATGGCGGCGGTGAAATCGCAGCTCAAGGCCGAGGCGCTGCGCGGCGGCTCGGTGGGCGAGGTGCTCGCGCGCACCGAGGGCGCCATCGCCCGCGAGAACCCCGAGCACCTCTTCGTCACCGTGTTCGCCGCGGTGCTCGACCTCTCGACGGGGGAGCTGGAGCACGCGAACGCGGGACACGAGGCGCCGTTCGCGCGCGCGCCGCGCGGCATGCCGGAGCGCTTCGGCGCCTCGGGCGGCCCGCCGCTCGGCGTGATCGACGGCTACGCCTATCCGACGGGCCGGCGCACGCTCGCGGCAGGCGAATGGATCTGCGTGGTGAGCGACGGCGTGACCGAGGCGATGAACGCGCACCGCGAGTTCTTCACGGCGGAGCGCCTGCGCGCGACGCTCACCCGGCTGGGCGAGGAGGCGGCGCCCGAGGACGTGGTGCGGCGCGTGCGCGAGGACGTGGCGCGCTTCGCGCAGGGCGCGGAAGCGGCGGACGACATCACCCTCCTCGCGCTGCGCTGGGAAGGAAGCTGAGGGCGCGCCTCAGCGGACGTTGATCTCCACGCGCCGGTTGCGCGCCTCGCGCACCTCGTCGGCGGTCGGGACCAGCGGCTCGCGCTCGCCGCGCCCCCTCGCCTGGATGCGATCGGCGGGAATGCCGTGCCGGACCAGCATCTCGCGCAGGCGCTCGGCGCGCGCGAGCGAGAGGCGGTCGTTGTAGCGGCGCCGCCCCACGGTGTCGGTATGGCCGATCACCACGATGTCGGGCAGCGGGCGGCGCCGGATCTCGGCGAGCACGTGGTCGAGCTCGGCGCGCGAGGCGGGCGTGAGCTCGTCGCTGTCGGCGAGGAAGTAGAGCGTGAACGTGGCGGGGGGCGCGGGAAGCGCGGCGAGCGTCGTGCCGAAGCGCTCGCGCACCTCGGCCTCGGTGAGCTGCGCCGCCTCGAGCGAGCCGTCGGCGCGCAGGCGCTGCGCGCCGTAGGCGGCGTGGATCACCCGGCGCTCGCCGTCGCGCTCGACGGCGATCGCGCCGATGTGGCCGTCGGGAGCGGGCAGCACCGCGAAGAGCGCGGGGGTCACGGGTTGCGAGGCGCAGCCCGCCGCGAGGGCGGCCGCGAGGAGGGCCGCCGCGAGTCTTCCCAAGGAGATTCCTACGGCCGCTGCGGGGCGGGCTCGTCCACCTGCACGACGAACTCGGTGCCGCGCACCCCCATGATCGCCGAGGGCGTGCGGATCCTCATCGACTCGGGCGACTGCTTCACCATCTTGCCGGAGACGGCCGCGAGCCGGCCGCGGGAGAGCGTGCCCTGGAACTCGCCGGCGTAGGTCGTGGTGTCGAACGCGTACTTGTCGATCGCGAAGACGCTCGACGGCCCGACCGACACCAGGCTGTTGTCGCTGAACGTGATGCCCGCGGAGCCGTCGGCGCCGGTGACGATCACGTCCGAGGTCCTGAGCGCCGTGCCGACCGTCGCCGGGATGCGCTCGCCGGTGCGCTCGATGGTGACCGAGCCGTGCGCGACCTTCACGAGCCCCACGTCCGCCGCCCCCGCGGGCAGGGCGGCCGCCAGGAGCAGTGCCAGCATCGACTTGCGCATCGCCATCTCCTTGCCAAAAAGGCGGTTTCGCGACCTTAATGATGCCAAATCCGGGGAGGGTCGCTGTGAACGCCGTCACAAGCCGAATGGGGATGTTTCCGTCGCGCCGGGAGGCATGGCGGGAGGCGCGCGCCTTCATCGACGGCTTCTGCGCCGCGGCCGCGGTGGCGCGCGAGGCCCGCCTCAGGGCGAACCTCGTGCTCGAGGAGCTCTTCCTCAACACGGTGAAGCACGGCCACGGGGGCGGGAGCGAAGCGCCGGTCTGGATCGGGCTCGAGGCGCAGGACGGGCGCGTCCAGGTCACCTACGAGGATCGGGCGCCGCCCTTCAACCCGTTCGCGCCGGGCACCCACGACATGCTGCAGGCGCTCGCCGGCGTGCGGCGCGAGGGCGGCCTCGGCGTGCTGCTCGCGCAGGGGCTCACCGCGCGCGCCGAGTACGCCTACCTCTTCGGGCGCAACCGCATCCGCATCACGCTCGCCTAGCGCCGCTTCGGCCAGGCCACCAGCGAGAGCGCGCGGCAGGCGGGCGATTCGCAATCGAACTTGTAATACGTCGCGTCGAGGTAGGCGGCGACGTCGGCGACCTCCTCGTCGCGCCAGCCCAGGTGCAGGTGGTCGCTCCAGCGGCGCACCCACACGCGCACTTCGTCGATGTCCCGCGCGACGCGATGCGGGCGTCCATGGACGCTCTCCGAGTGGCACTCGCCGCAGCGCAACTCGTAGAGCGAGCGGCCGCGTGCGGCGTCGGGGACGTACGCCGGCGCTGCCAGCGCGAGCGCGACCGTGAACGCGGCGAGGGCGGTGCCGGCGGCGGCGATCGCCGCCTTCAGCTTGTGCGACCTGCGCTCTCCGGTCGTCGACGGGACGAAGCGAGTGTCCCATCCGCCGCCAGGGCGCCCGTTGCGGCAGATCAACCGGCCCGGGATGGCACCTTCGCCGCCGCGCCCGGCGGGCCGGATTCCCGCAGCCGCCGCACCAGGCGCCGCAGGCGGTCGGGCTCGAGCTGCCCCAGGCGGGCGAGCCGCTCGCGCGCGAGGCGGCGCAGGGCGGCCGGCGGATCGAGCGCCTCGAGGAGCCGCGCGGCGCTCGCCGCG
>DATIVM010000268.1:0-12195 GCA_035465975.1 Usitatibacter sp. | reverse complement strand
CCGCTGGCGTGGGCGCAGTACGTGCGCTGCTTCACGCCCGGCATGGTGCATGCGAGCTGCGAGGATTACCGCGCCGCCGCATCCATCGACCTCGAGCACGATCGCGCCGATCGCGACGCCGGCCGGCGCGTGCACTGCCCGCTCCTCGCGCTGTGGGGCGCGAAGGGCGTGGTGGAGCGCTGCTTCGAGCCCCTCGACGAATGGCGCCGCGTGGCCGATCATGTCGGCGGCCGCGCGCTTCCCGCCGGCCATTACCTGCCCGAAGAAGTGCCCGACCTCGTGGTCGAGGAACTGGAGAGATTTTTTTCATGACGAAGAAGACGCAACACCGGGGACAGACCCTGAACCGAGCAAAGGCAAAACCAGGGTCTGTGCCCGCTCATCGCATCGCCGTGATCGCCGGGGACGGCATCGGCAAGGAAGTGGTTCCCGAGGGTCAGCGCGTGCTGGAGGCCGCGGCGCGCAAGTTCGGCTTCGCGCTGCAGTGGGACGAGAAGCCGTGGAGCTGCGAGTACTACGGGAAGCACGGGCGCATGATGCCCGAGGACGGCCTCGCGCAGATCCGCGATCACGACGCGATCTTCCTCGGCGCCGTGGGATTCCCGGGCGTGCCGGACCACGTGTCGCTCTGGGGGCTGCTCATCCCGATCCGCAGGGAATTCCAGCTCTACGTGAACCTGCGCCCGGTGCGCCTCATGCCCGGCGTGGCGAGCCCGCTCGCCGGCCGCAAGCCCGGCGACATCGACTTCTGGGTGGTGCGCGAGAACAACGAGGGCGAGTACTCGAACGCGGGCGGCCGCATGTACTCGGGCACCGAGAACGAGCTCGCGACGCAGCTCTCGATCTTCTCGAAGCGCGGCACCGACCGCATCATGCGTTTCGCCTTCGAGCTCGCGGCGACGCGCGCGAGGAAGCACGTGACGTCGGCCACGAAGTCGAACGGCATCTCCATCACCATGCCGTTCTGGGACGAGCGCTTCAAGGCGATCTCCGCCGAGTACCCGGGCATCCGGACGTCGCAGTACCACATCGACATCCTCACCGCGAACTTCGTGCTGCACCCCGACTGGTTCGACGTGGTGGTGGGCTCGAACCTCTTCGGCGACATCCTCTCGGACCTCGGGCCCGCCTGCACCGGCACGATCGGCATCGCGCCCTCGGCGAACCTCAACCCCGAGCGCGAGTTTCCGTCCTGCTTCGAGCCGGTGCACGGGAGCGCCCCGGACATCTACGGCAGGAAGATCGCCAATCCCATCGGGCAGATCTGGTCGGGCGCGATGATGCTCGAGCACCTCGGGCACAAGGACGCGGCCGACGCGGTCGTGAAGGCGATCGAGACGGTGCTCGTGCAGGGGCCGCGCACGCGCGACCTGGGCGGCAGCGCCGGGACGGAAGAGGTCGGCAAGGCGATCGCGCAGGCGTTGTAGGCGGGCGCCGCTCGCCGGTTACGATCGGCGCGCGCAGCCGGCGCGCGGAACGCGCGAGGCAATCGGCCATCGCAAGCTTCGCGCAAGACTGTGTTGCGGCGCATCATGCGAAACCTTGCGCGGGTCTGACATAATCCGTCGCTTCAACGCACGTCCACACGAAAGAAATTTCCACGAGATGAAGATCGGACGCCCGAAGGATTTCTGGGGCGGCATCATTTTCGCCGCCCTCGGCCTGATGTTCGCCGTCATCGCGCGCGGCCTGAGCTTCGGCGACACGGTCCTCCTCGCCGGCTACACCATGGGCACGCCGGCGCGCATGGGACCGGGCTTCTTTCCCTTCTGGCTCGGCGTGCTCCTCGCGGTGCTCGGCGCGGCGATCTCGATCCTCGGGGTGCGTTCCGGCGGCCACGAGGGCGAGCTCGAGCGCTTCCACTGGAAGGAGCTGTTCTTCGTGCTGGGCTCGATCTGCCTGTTCGGCATCCTTCTCAAGCCGATCGGCATGATGCTCGCCGGGATGCTCCTCATCGTGGGCGCGAGCTTCGGCAGCGTCACGTTCAGCCTGCGCAAGTCGCTCGTGCTCGGCGCCTTCCTGGTGATCTTCTGCGCCCTCGTCTTCGTGGTCGGCCTCAAGCTGCCGATCCCGCTCTGCCCGGACCTCGACGCGCTGCAGTCGTTCAGCGCCTGCCAAGCCTGAGGAAAGCACGCGATGGAAATCCTGCACAACCTGGCGCTCGGCTTCGGCGTCGCGCTCACCTGGCACAACGTCCTCTACTGCCTGGTCGGCTGCCTCCTCGGCACGCTGATCGGAGTGCTGCCGGGCATCGGGCCGGTGGCGACGATCGCGATGCTGCTTCCCGCGACCTTCGTGCTGCACCCGGTCTCGGCGCTCATCATGCTCGCCGGCATCTACTACGGCGCGCAATACGGCGGCTCGACCACCGCGATCCTGGTGAACCTCCCCGGGGAGGTCTCGTCGGTGGTGACCTGCCTCGACGGCTACCAGATGGCGCGCAAGGGCATGGCGGGCAAGGCGCTCGGCATCTCGGCGCTCGGCTCGTTCTTCGCCGGGTCGGTCGCGACGGTGCTCATCGCCGGATTCGCGCCGCCGCTCGCCGACCTCGCGCTCAAGTTCGGCCCGTCGGACTACTTCTCGCTCATGGTGCTGGGCCTCATCGCCGCGGTGGTGCTCGCGCACGGCTCGCTCATCAAGGCGATCGCGATGATCGTCCTGGGCCTGCTCACCGGCCTCATCGGCACCGACGTGAACTCCGGCGTCGCGCGCTACAGCTTCAACCTGCCGGAGCTGATCGACGGCCTGGGCATCGGCACGGTGGCGATGGGCGTGTTCGGGTTCTCGGAGATCATCCGCAACCTCGAGCAGGGCGAGGCGCGCGAGGTCTTCACCAAGAGCGTGTCGGGGCTGCTGCCGAACTGGAAGGACATCAAGCAGTCCTCGGGCGCGGTCCTGCGCGGCACCATCCTCGGCTCGGCGCTGGGCATCCTGCCCGGCGGCGGCCCGATCCTCGGCTCCTTCTCCGCGTACACGCTGGAGAAGAAGCTCGCGAAGGATCCCTCGCGCTTCGGCAAGGGCGCGATCGAGGGCGTGGCGGGGCCGGAATCGGCCAACAACGCGGCGGCGCAGACCTCGTTCATCCCGCTGCTCACGCTGGGAATCCCCACCACGCCGACGATGGCCCTGATGATCGGCGCGATGATCATCCACGGCATCCAGCCCGGGCCGCAGATCATGACCGCGAACCCGGACCTCTTCTGGGGAATGATCGCGAGCATGTGGATCGGCAACTTCCTGCTGGTGGTGCTGAACCTGCCGTTGATCGGCCTGTGGGTGAAGCTGCTCACCGTGAAGTACGACTACCTCTTCCCGGCGATCCTCATCTTCTGCTGCGTGGGCGTGTACTCGATCAACAACGCGCCGATGGACGTGCTGCTGGCCGCGCTCTTCGGCTTCATCGGCTACACGTTCATCAAGTTCTCGATGGAGCCGGCGCCGCTGCTGCTGGGCTTCGTGCTCGGGCCGATGATGGAGGAGAACCTGCGCCGCGCGCTGCTCCTGTCGCGCGGCGACCCGAGCGTCTTCTTCAAGCGCCCGATCAGCCTGACGCTCCTCATCGTCGCGGCGCTGCTGCTGGTGATCGTGATGGCGCCCTCGATCGCGAAGAAGCGCGAGGAAGTGTTCGTCGAGGGCTGAGGCTCAGGCGAGCGCCGGCTCCAGCTCCGCGAGGCTCCTCAGCACGGCGTCGGGGCGCACGCCGAGCCGCTCCACGGGCGCGCCGCCCCGGTTCACCCAGAAGGCGCGGAAGCCGAAGGACTTCGCGCCCGCCGCGTCCCAGCCGTTCGAGGAGACGAATCCCACCAGCGCGCGCGGCACGCCGAGGCTCTCCTCGGCGATGCGGTACACGGCCGGGTCGGGCTTGAAGCGGCGCGCAACATGCACGCTCAGGATGCCGCCGCGGAAGCGCTCGCGCAGCCCGTTGTGGTCCACCACGGCCTCGAGCATTCCGGGATGCCCGTTGGAAAGGATCGCGAGCGGGCGCGAGCGCGCGAGGCGCTCGAGCGCGGCCGGGACCTCGGGAAACGTCGCGAGATGCCGGTACTCCTCGATCAGCGAGCGCTGCGAGGCTTCGTCCGCCGCGAGCCCGAGCGATTCGAGCGACCATTCGAGCGAGGCGCGCGTCACCCGGTCGAAGTCCTCGTAGCGTTCCATGAGCGTGCGCAGCCACGAGTACTCGAGCTGCTTCGCGCGCCAGGCGGCCGAGAGCGCCGTCCCGCGCCCGGGGAAGAGCACCTCCGCGCGCCGCGCCACCGAGTGCACGTCGAAGAGCGTTCCATACGCGTCGAACACGAGTGCCGCCACTTCCGCCGTCATCGTCCCGTCCCCATGGGGTCTGCCAGGGGGCCGATGCTACCATTCGTCCTTTCCCGTCCGCTTCCCAAGCCATGTTCACCTGGGACTTTCCCTATCCGTCGCGGCGCATGCCGGTGCTCGCGAAGAACGTCGTCGCGACCTCGCAGCCGCTCGCCGCGCAGGCGGGCCTCTCGATGCTCGCGCGCGGCGGAAACGCCGTCGACGCGGGGCTCGCCGCCGCGATCACGCTCACCGTCGTGGAGCCCACGTCCAACGGCATCGGCTCGGACGCGTACGCGATCCTGTGGGACGGGCAGCGCCTCGTGGGCCTCAACGCCTCGGGCCGCTCGCCGGCCGGCTGGACGCCGCAGCGCTTCGCCGGGCAGAAGGCGATGCCGGTGACGGGCTGGGACTCGGTGACGGTTCCGGGCTGCGTCTCCGCGTGGATCGCGCTCTCGCGCCGCTACGGCAAGCTCCCGTTCGAGGCGCTCTTCGAGCCCGCGATCCGCTACGCGCGCGAGAGCTTCATGGTCTCGCCGATCACGGCGCTGAGCTGGGCGCGCCAGGCGCCGACCTTCAAGGGCTTCTCGGAATTCTGCTGGACGTTCCTGCCCAAGGACCGGGCGCCCTATCCCGGCGAGCGCTTCTACTGCCCGCAGCAGGCCGAGACCCTGGAGGACATCGCGGCGACCAAGGGCGAGAGCTTCTACCGCGGCCCGATCGCCGAGCGCATCGCGCTCGCGAGCCGCTCCGACGGCGGCGCCATGACGCAGGACGATCTCGCCGCGCACAAGTGCGACTGGGTCGACCCGATCTCGGTCGAGTACCGCGGCTACCGCCTGCACGAGATGCCGCCCAACGGGCAGGGCATCGCCGCGCTCGTCGCGCTCGGCATCCTGCGCCACCACGACCTCGCCTCGCTGGCGCCCGACTCCGCCGACAGCCTCCACCTGCAGATCGAGGCGATGAAGCTCGCGTTCGCCGACGTCTGGCGCCACGTGGGCGATCCCGCCACGATGCAGGTGACGACCGCGCAGATGCTCGACGACGCGTACCTCGCGCAGCGCGCGAAGGCGATCGACATGAAGCGCGCCTCGCTGCCGCAGGCGGGAATCCCGACGGGCGGCGGGACGGTGTATCTCACCACCGCCGACGAGCGCGGCATGATGCTCTCGTTCATCCAGTCCAACTACATGGGCTTCGGCTCGGGCGTCGTCGTGCCCGGCACCGGCATCAGCCTGCAGAACCGCGGGCACGGCTTCTCGCTCGCGGCGGGGCATCCGAACCAGGTCGGCCCGGGCAAGCGCCCGTTCCAGACCATCATCCCCGGCTTCCTCACGCGCAACGGCGAGCCCGTGATGAGCTTCGGCGTGATGGGCGGGAGCATGCAGCCGCAGGGCCACCTGCAGATGATCGTGCGGCTGGTGGACCACCACCAGAACCCGCAGTCCTGCGCCGACGCGCCGCGCTGGATCGTGAACGGCGACTACAGCGTGAGCGTCGAGGACGCGATCCCGGCCTCGGTGCGGGAGGAGCTCGTGCGCCGCGGCCATCGCATCGTGCCGAGCGACCGGCCGGAGTTCGTGTACGGCGGCGCGCAGCTCATCCACCGGCTCGAGGACGGCTACTGCGCCGCCTCCGATCCACGCAAGGACGGCTGCGCGATCGGCTTCTGAGGCGCGGGCTCAGCGCCGCCGCAGCGTGAGGACGCCGAGCGTCGACTCGGGGCTCTCGGCGTAATCCCAGGCGCGCTCCGAGTCGGGCAGCAGGTCCTGGGCGAGGGCGACCAGCTCCGCGCGCGTGCGGTACACCATCCGCCAGTCCATGAACGCCTCGACGAAAGCCGCCTCGCCGAGGCCCACCAGGAACTGCGTGAGCACCAGGGTGCCTCCGCGGCGCAGCATGCCGAACAGCGCGCGGGCGAGCGCCGCGGCCGAGGGCTGCGGCAGGATCTCCAGGAGTCCCGAGCAGTAGACGAGGTCCATGTCGCCGAAGAGCTCGCCGCCGCGCACCAGGTCGCGCACCGAGCCCAGGTGCGTCGAGATCGGCAGGCTCGCGTAGTCGCGCTTCACCTGCTCGAGGTTGTCCGCGTCGCCGTCGAAGGCGACGATGCGGCCCACGCTCGGCGCGCCGAATCCCACGATGCGGTCCCACTCGCGAAGATGGCCGCAGCCCGCGGCGAAGATCGCCGGCGGCCGGGACGCGTTCGCGATCGCCTCCTCGATCGCGCGCGCGAGCGCGTCGCGCCGGTAGCGCAGGGCGCGCGCCGTCTGCCCGCGGATCACGCACCGGTGGAGCGCCGCCGCGGCATCCGCGAGCGGCATCTCGAGCGGCCGGCCGCGCAGCGCGAAGTCGAGCGCGCGGGCGTCTCCCGCGATGCCGCGCGGCTGCGCGTAGCAGCGCAGGACGAACGGATCGAGGTGCAGGAAGCCGCGCAGCGGATGCGCGCGCGCCGCGGCGAGCACCCGCGTCCATGCTTCCGGCGAGCTGCGCGCGCGCACCTGCGCGAGCGAGGCGACGATGCGCGACAGGGCTTCCTCGATGCGGCCGGCGCGGGCCCCGGCGAGCACGGCATCCAGCTCCAGGCTCGCGATCGCCCGCAGCGCCTCCTCGTCGGCGGGCGCGCCGCGGGGCTCGGAGCGCGTCCGGCCCTCGTTCAGGCGCAAGCGTCTCCGCCCGCCGCCCGCGAGGGCGAGCGGCGTGCCTCCTCGTCGAGCACGAGCTCCGCGCCCGCGCGGAAGCCGCGCAGGTCCGCGCCGCTCGGGGCGAGGATCGGCAGGCGCGCGTAGAGGCGCGCGGCGCGCTCGCGGTAGGGCAGGCCCATCAGCACCCGCGGCAGCGCCAGCCCGGGCCAGCGCGCGGAGCCGGTGAGGATGTCCATCTCGAACACGCGCCGGTAGAAGCCCATCTCGCATTCGCGCACCGGGGCGAGCAGCCACTCCGCGTCGAGCGCCGCGCAGGCCGCCATGTGCACGCGGAAGAGGCTGAGCAGCGCGAGGGCGCGGTCCGTGGCGCCGTGGACCACGGTGAGGCTCGCCTCGACGATCGGCGCGGAGGCGATCGCCTTGTCGAGCTCCCCGCGGAACGCCTCGACCGAGGGCGCGCGCCGGTCGTCGCCGCAGGCGTGCATGCAGCGCGTGGAGCCGGTCGCGCGGCCGCGCTCGAGGAGCAGGAACGTGACGGCGCCGGGGACGGCGTCGTGCGCGTCCCCGTAGGTCGGGACGCCCGAAGGCGCGAGGTCGCCGGCGCGCCACAGCGCGGCGAAGCGCAGCGCGCGGACGGCGGCCCAGTCCTCGCGCGAGGCGACGGGCCGCAGGACGGCGGGCTCCGGGGCGGGTTGCGCGGAGTCCACGTCGTGCGCCCGGGAAGAGGCGGCGAAGGGATTCATGGACGCCAGAATAGGCGCCCGCCGCGGTGCCGGTCCCCACCCGCGGGGGTGGGAACGCCCGTGCGCGGCCGCCGCGCCCGTGACACACTACGCCGGGGAGAAGGGGAGGGAGCAATGCGTCGGCACGGGCCCGCGGCACGGCATCTCGGCATCTCGGCGACCCTCGGCGGCACGCGGCGCGCGGCCGCGCGCGCGCGCTCCGGCCGTGGCCGCGGCTGAGCCGTTCTCCCTCGCCCGCTCGGGCGTCTTCCGCCGCTACGCCGCGGTGCTGATGGCGCTCGTGGGCGGCGCCCTGGTGCTGCAGGGCCTGCTCGAGATGGGCTTCGCCTACCGCGAGAGCCTGCAGGCCGCGGCGCGCGTGCAGCACGCCGAGGTGCGCGCGGCCGCCGACCGCATCCGCCAGTACTTCGCGAACCTCGAGCGCGCCGGCCCGCCCGGGGCGCTCGCGCCGCCGGCGAGCGGCCTGCGCTTCGTGGGCGACGTGGTGAGCGGCGCGACCATCGGACGGCGCGGGCACATCTACGCGGTCGACGCGCGCGACCGCCTCGTCGCGCACCCGGATCGCGCGCGGGTCCCGCGCGAGTCCGATCTCGCCGCCAACGCGACGCTGCGCCGCATCCGCGAGGAGATCGCGCAGTCCGGGGACGCGTCGGTCGCGATGTTCCGCGGGCCGGGGCTCGACGGCGGCGACATGATGATCTCCGCGGCGCTGGTCCCGTCCTCGCGCTGGCTGGTGGTGGCCGAGCAGCCGCGCGAGGAGGTGCTCGCGCCGCTCTACCAGACGCTGGTGCGCACGCTCTGGGTGATGGGCGCCGGGCTCCTCGCGGCGCTCACCGCGAGCTACGTGCTCGCGCGCCGGCTGGTGCGCCCGATCGTCGAGCTGCGCGGCGGCGCGGAGAAGATCGCCGGCGGCGAGTTCGCGACGCGCATCCGCATCCAAACCGGCGACGAGGTCGAGGCGCTCGCCCGCGAATTCAACCGCATGGCCGACCAGCTGCAGGACTACACCACGGGCCTCGAGCGCAAGGTGGCCGAGAAGACCGCGGAGCTCGAGATGGCGAACCGCCACAAGAGCGAGTTCCTCGCGCACATGTCGCACGAGCTGCGCACGCCGTTGAACGCGATCATCGGCTTCTCGGAGGTGCTCAAGGAGCGCATGTTCGGCACCCTCAACCCGAAGCAGCTCGAGTACGTGCGCGACATCTACGGCTCCGGCCAGCACCTGCTCTCGCTCATCAACGACATCCTCGACCTCACCAAGGTCGAGGCGGGGCACATGGAGCTCGACGCGCGCGACTTCCCGGTGCGCGCCGCGATCCACAACTGCTGCACGCTGATCCGGGAGCGGGCGCTGCGCAAGCGCCTGCGCCTCGAGTCGCACGTGTTCGAGGACGTGGGCTCCTGGCGCGCGGACGAGCGCAAGTTCAAGCAGGTGGTGCTGAACCTCCTCTCCAACGCGGTGAAGTTCACGCCCTCCGGCGGGGAGGTGCGCGTCGTGGTGCGCATCGAAGGCGACACGCTGGTGGTGGCGGTGAGCGACACCGGGGTCGGCGTCGCGCCCGAGGACCACGAGCGCATCTTCCAGGCCTTCCAGCAGGTCGCCTCCGACGAGGAGGCGCGCCGCGAGGGCTCGGGGCTCGGCCTCGCGCTCTCGCGCCGGCTCGTCGAGCGCCACGGCGGGACGCTCGCCGTCGCGAGCACGCCCGGCCGCGGCGCAACTTTCGTCGCGCGCTTCCCGCGCCTTCGCGAGGAGGTGGCGCATGCCTAGCCGGATCCTCGTGGTGGAGGACGACGAGAAGAGCCGCCGCCTGCTGGTGGACGTGCTGGGCTACCACGGCTACGAGGTGGCGGCCGCCGAGACGGGCGAGAGCGGCGTCGCCGCGGCGCACGCGTGCCAGCCCCACGCGGCGCTCCTCGACATCCAGCTTCCCGGGATGAGCGGGTTCGAGGTCCTCGCGCAGCTGCGCGGCGACGGCTTCGCCCGCCGCATCCCCGCGATCGCGGTGACCGCCTCCGTCATGGACCAGGACCGGCGCCGCATCCTCGCCGCCGGATTCGACGCGTACGTCGGCAAACCCGTTAACATACGTCAATTGCTGGACACGCTCGAAAGGCTGCTCGACGCCGTGCTGCCATGAACGCCCAGGCCGATCCCCGCCCCGCCGCGCCCGCCGCCGGATACGCCTCGCCCGGGCGCATCCTCGTGGTGGACGACAACGCGGCGAACGTGAAGCTGCTCGAGGACCTGCTGCGCTTCCACGGCTACGAGGTGGAAGCCGCGTTCGACGGCGAGAGCGCGCTCGCGGCGCTGCGCGGGCGTCCGCCGGAGCTGCTGCTCCTGGACGTGCTGATGCCCGGGATGGACGGCCACGACGTGTGCCGCGCGGTGCGCGCCGATCCGGCGCTCGCGATGCTTCCGGTGGTCATGGTCACCGCCCTCGAGGACCGCGAGGAGCGCGTGCGCGGGCTGGAGGCGGGGGCCGACGACTTCCTCTCCAAGCCGCTCAATCCGCCGGAGCTGGTCGCGCGCGTGCGATCGCTGCTGCGCATCCGGCGCCTCTACGAGACGGTGCAGCGCCAGGCCGCGCAGCTCGCGGCGTGGAACCGCACGCTGGAGGCGCGCGTCGCCGAGCAGGTCGCGCACGTGGAGAAGCTGCAGCGGCTGAAGCGCTTCTTCTCGCCGCAGCTCGCCGAGCTCATCCTCGCCGGGGGCGCCGACGACCCGCTCGAGAGCCACCGGCGCGACGTGACCGTGGTGTTCCTCGACCTGCGCGGCTTCACCGCCTTCGCCGAGAGCGCGGAGCCCGAGGAGGTGATGGCGGCGCTCGCCGAGTTCCACCGCGCCATGGGGCGCCGCGTGCTCGAGTACCAGGGCACGCTCGAGCGCTTCACGGGCGACGGCCTGATGGTGTTCTTCAACGACCCGCTGCCGATCCAGCAGCCGGCGCGGCGCGCGGTCGAGATGGCGTTCGCGATGCAGGAGGACGCGCTCAAGCTCGCCGCGCAGTGGAAGCGGCGCGGCTACGACCTCGGCCTCGGCATCGGCATCGCGCAGGGCTACGCGACCGTCGGCGCGATCGGCTTCGAGGGCCGCATCGACTACGGTGCCATCGGCACGGTGACGAACATGGCGAACCGCCTCTGCGACCTCGCGGAACCCGGCAACATCCTCGTCGCGCAGCGCGTGCTGAACGAGGTGGAGCAGGGGGTGCTCGCCGAGGACCTGGGCGAGGTGCGGCTGCACGGCTTCAAGCGGCCGGTGCGCGCCTTCCGCCTGCTCGACCTGCGCGGGGAGGATGCGGCGGCATGAAGCAGTCGAACGTCCGCGCGCGCATCCGCCAGCTCTGCTGCCTGGGCCTTCCGGGCGAGATGCTGGTGGGCTCGCTCCTCACGGCGCTGCGCGAGCTGGTGCCGAGCGAGTCGGCGGCGTTCTTCTGGGTCGACGCGCGCGGCGAGATGCGCAACCTCTACGCCGAGCGGCTCCTCCCGGCGGAGGTGATGTCGCTCTACTTCGAGCGCTATTACGACGGCGCCGAATCCTCGTTCCGCAAGGCCTTCCGCGAGCGCGCCGCCGCCCCCGACGGCGTGATGGCGGCGAGCCCCGACGCGGAGCTGCGCAAGACCGGCTATTACAACGAGATCATGCGGCGGCTCGACGCGCACCACGTGCTCTACGGGGTGGTGCGCGAGCAGGGCGCGGCGCTCGGGCAGGTCTCGCTCTACCGCCCGCAGGACGCGCCCGCCTTCGGCGCGCGGGAGCGCAACGACCTCGCGAGCGTGATGCGCTACGTTGCGCACGGCATCGCGGTGGGCGGGACGGTGGACGGCAGCGACCTCGCGCTCGGCGATTCCGACGACGAGGCGCTGCTGGTGGTCGACCGCAGCGGGCGCATCCGGCACGGATCGGAAAAGGCGCGCCGGCTGCTGCTCCTCGCGACGACCTCGGAGATCAATCCGGCGACCCTCAAGGCGGCGGTGAACGATCGCGCGGCGCAGGCGCTGCGCGCGCTGTGCGAGCGGCTCGAGGCGGTGGCGCGCGGCGAGGAATCGTCCCCGCCCGCGGTGACGCTCGACACGCGGTGGGGACGCCACGTGCTGCGCGCGTACTGGCTGGACGACGATCCCGGCTCCTCGGAGGCGCTGGTCGGCATCCGCGTCCAGCGCCAGGAGCCGATGATCCTGCGCTTCGTCCAGGCGATGGGACGGCTGCCGCTCTCGCCCCAGCAGCGCGAGATCGCGCTCATGATCGCGCAGGGCCGCAGCAACCAGGAGATCGCCGAGAGCCTCGGCGTTTCCGGCAACACCGTCGCCTACCACATCAAGCAGCTCTTCCTGAAGCTCGACGTGCACGACCGCGCGGGCGCCGTGGAGCGCATCGCCGCGGGATCCGAGCTGCGGGCCTAGGCGGCTCCCTCGGCGAGCGCGAGGGAGCGCGCGCGCGGGATGCGCGAGACATCCCAGCCTCGCACGGCGGCGGCGAGGAGCTCGCGCGGGCTCGCCCCTTCCACGCG
>DATIVM010000267.1:0-1969 GCA_035465975.1 Usitatibacter sp. | reverse complement strand
CGGACGCGATGCTGCGCGAGCGCCAGCAGCGCCTGAACGAGGCGCTCGCCGCCGAGCGCGAGGCGCGCCGCGAGGCGGAGCAGGCGAGCCGCGCGAAGGACGAGTTCCTCGCGATGCTGGGCCACGAGCTGCGCAATCCCCTCAACGCGATCGCGAGCGCCGTGAGCGTGCTGCACCATGTCGATCCGCGAGGCGAGCAGGCGCTTCGCGCGCGCGACATCGTCGAGCGCCAGATGCTGAGCCTGCGCCAGCTCGTGGACGACCTGCTCGACGTGGCGCGCGTGACGCGCGGGCTGATCGTGCTCCACAAGCGTCCCATGGACCTCGCGAAGGTCGCGCGCCGGACGGTGACGATCCTGGCGGCCTCGGGGCGCCTCGCGCGCCACCGCGTCGAGACCGAATTGCGCGAGGCGTGGATCCTCGGCGACGAGACGCGCATGGAGCAGGTGGTGACGAACCTCGTGGAGAACGCGGCGAAGTACACGCAGGAGGGCGGGACCGTCCGGGTGCGCGTGCGGCCCGAGGCCGAGGAGGCGGTGCTCGAGGTCGAGGACAACGGCATGGGCATCGCGCCCGCGCTGCTGCCGCGCATCTTCGACCTCTTCACCCAGGGCGAGCGCACCATCGACCGCGCGCAGGGCGGCCTCGGGCTGGGGCTCACGCTGGTGCGGCGCCTGGCGCAGATGCACGGCGGCTCGATCCGCGCGCAGAGCGCGGGCGCGGGGCAGGGCGCGACGTTCACGGTGCGGGTGCCGCTCGCGCAATCGAGCGCCGAGGCGCGGCCGCCGGCGCCGCCCGCGCGGGACGCGAAGGAGGAAAAGCCCCTGCGAATCCTGGTGGTGGAGGACAACGACGACGGCCGCGAGACGCTCGCGATGATGCTGCGCCTGGGCGGCCACCAGGTGCACGAGGCCGACAGCGGCCCGGGCGGCGTGGCGAGCATCAAGGCGGTGCATCCGGACGTCGCGATCGTGGACATCGGGCTGCCCGGCTTCGACGGCTACGAGGTGGCGCGCCGCGCGCGCGCCTCGCCGGACACGCGCGGCGTGCGCCTGGTCGCGCTCACCGGCTACGGCCAGGAGGAAGATCGGCGCAACGCGCGGGCGGCGGGCTTCGACTGGTTCCTCGTGAAGCCGGCGGACATGGGCGCGATCTCCGAGATCCTCACGCACGTGTAGGGACATCGGGACGCTCGCCCGTGGGCACGATCCGCATCGGCATCTCCGGGTGGCGCTACGAGGGCTGGCGCGGCGTGTTCTATCCCGGCGGCCTCGCGCAGCGCCGCGAGCTCGAGTACGCCTCGCGACGCTTTCCCACCATCGAGATCAACGGCACGTTCTACTCGCTGCAGCGCCCGGAGCACTTCCGCGACTGGTACGAGGCGACGCCGCCCGGGTTCGTGTTCGCGGTGAAGGGCAGCCGCTTCATCTCGCACATGAAGCGGCTGAAGGACGTCGAGAAGCCGCTCGCGAACTTCCTCGCCTCGGGGCTCTTCAACCTGCGCGAGAAGACCGGCCCCTTCCTCTGGCAATTCCCGCCGCAGTTCCGCTTCAACGCCGACCGGCTCGCGGAGTTCCTGGCGCTCCTGCCGCGCGACGCGGAATCGGCGCTCGCGCTCGCGCGGCGCCGCGACGCGCGCGTGAAGGGACGCTGCCGGCTCGCGATCGACTGCAACCGGGAGCTGCGCCACGCGATCGAGATCCGCCACGAGAGCTTCCTCGATCCCGCGTTCGTCGCGCTGCTTCGCAGGCACAACGTCGCGCTGGTGGTCGCCGACACCGCGGGCCGCTGGCCCTTCGTCGAGGACGTGACCGCCGATTTCGTCTACGTGCGCCTGCACGGTGACAAGGTGCTCTACGCGAGCGGCTACTCGGACCGCGCGCTCGACCTGTGGGCCGAGCGCATCCGTGCGTGGAGCGCCGGCGGCGAGCGGCCCGGCGCACGCACGATCTGCGCTCGCGCGCCCGCG
>DATIVM010000266.1:0-2181 GCA_035465975.1 Usitatibacter sp. | reverse complement strand
CAGCTACACCTTCTCGACCCGCACGGATCTGTACGCGTTCTACACGCGCATCGCGAACGATGCCCGGGGAAGCTACCAGTTCGCCAACGGGGCCGGGCTCGGCGCCGCGCCGGGCTCGACGAGCACCGGCTACCTGCTGGGACTGCGCCACACCTTCTGAATCCGAATCGAGTTGTTCCGGTGCGGCCGTGGGCCGCCCTCCTCGCGGGGGGCGGCCCTTTTTTCAGTGCCGTCGATGCGTCAGGCGTCGTGGCGAACCGTCACCGTCTCCACCACGCGGCGGGCGTCGTCGAGCACGACCGAGAACTCGGCGGCGTAGCCCCACGAGTCGCGGAAGTCGTAGTCCCACGAGGTGGTGCGCGTGCGGTCGAAGCGGATGCGGCGGTCCGGCGCGCCGAGCCGCTCGGCCACTTCGGCCGCCGGCATGCCGACGCGCACCGCGGCGAACGACGCCTCGCTGCGCGCGCCGTGGCGCGCGACCGCGACGTCGATGCGGTCGCCCGCGACGATGTTCGGAGCGGCGAACACCGCGGGCGACGAGGCGACCGCGGCGAGCAACGCGAGGGCGGCCGCGCCGCGGGTGAAACGAAGGGGGGTCTTCATGTCTTTGTCTCCTTGGGGGTAGGTGTCGCGGGAAGTCGTCCCGCGCAGTGAAGACCCGCGCACCCCATGGGTTATTCCACTGTAAGGATCGGCCCCGTCCGCCGGTCTCATCGGGGCAACTACCGACAACCAAAGGAGATACGCATGAACAGAAGGGAATTCGGATCCATCGCGGCCGCGGCCGCCTTCGCGCTGCTCGCCGCCGGCGCAGCGGCCCCCGTCGCGAGCGCCGCGCAGGACGCCGGCGTGAAGTGCGCGGGCGTGAACAGCTGCAAGGGCCTCTCGGAGTGCAAGACCGCGTCCCACGAGTGCAAGGGCCTCAACAGCTGCAAGGGCGAGGGCTGGGTCACCAAGCCGAGCGCGGAGGAATGCCGCGCCGCGGGCGGGAAGGTGATTTCCTGACGCCGATGCTGCGCGGATTCGGCCTGGGGCTGCGGCCCGAGCATTACCGCGAGCTCGCGGCGGGCGGGCCCCGGGTCGACTGGCTCGAGGTCCTCACCGAGAACTACCTCGTTCCCGGCGGGAAGCCGCTCGACTTCCTGGACCGGATCCGCGCGCACTATCCGGTGGCGATGCACGGCGTCTCGCTCTGCATCGCGGGCACCGATCCGCTCGACGAGGGCTACCTCTCCGCGTTGCGCGCGCTCGCCGCCCGCGTGCAGCCGGCGTGGATCTCGGACCACCTCTGCTGGACCGGCATCGGGGGGACGAACCTGCACGACCTCCTCCCGGTGCCGTTCACCGAGGAGGCGCTGCGCCACGTGTCCGCGCGCATCGGCCGGGTGCAGGACTTCCTTCGCCGCCCGCTGCTGGTCGAGAACGTGTCGAGCTACGTGCGCTACGCCGACGACGCGATCGCCGAGGGCGAGTTCCTTGCCGCGCTCGCCGCGCGCAGCGGCTGCGGGCTGCTCCTCGACGTGAACAACGTGCACGTGAACGCCGTGAACCACGGGTTCGACGCGCGGCGGGTCATCGACGCGCTGCCGGCGGCCGCCGTGCGCCAGGTCCATCTCGCGGGCCATGCGGACAACGGCGACCACCTCGTCGACACGCACGACGCGCCGGTGTGCGATGCGGTGTGGTCGCTCTACGAGCACGCGGTGCGGCGCTTCGGTCCGGTCCCCGCGATGATCGAGCGCGACGACCGCATTCCGCCGCTCGCCGAGCTTCTCGACGAGCTCGACGTCGCGCGCCGCCGGACCGCGCAGGCGCTGCAAGGAGGTGCCGATGCCCTCGCTGCATGATGCGCAGCGCGCGCTGCAGCGCGCGATCCTCGCGGACGCGCCGGTCGCCGAGGGCATGCTCTCGGCCGGCTCCCGCCCCGGCATCTACCGCCACGCCTATCGGGCGCGGCTCGCGGGGGCGCTCGCCGCGAACTACCCGGCGCTCGCGGCGGCGCTCGGCGCTGCGGCGTTCCGCGAGCTCGCCGAACGCTACGCGCGCATGCATCCCTCGCGGCGCTACTCGATCCGCTGGCACGGCGACCGGCTCGCCGAGGCGCTGGACGACGAGCGCCTCGCCGATCTCGCGCGCATGGAGTGGGCGCTCGGGATCGCGTTCGACGCGCCGGACGAAACG
>DATIVM010000265.1:0-2412 GCA_035465975.1 Usitatibacter sp. | reverse complement strand
CGGCGTGAAGCGCACCGCGTCGCCGGAATACGAGATCGCGGCCCTGCCGCGCGGTCGCAGCGTCGCCTGCGACCAGATCACGCGGCCGTCCTTCGCGCGCATGCGGAACGCCATGAGCGCGCTTCCGTCGTCGAGGTTCGCGCCGAGCCAGTCCCAGCCCGCGGCGTCCGGCGCGAGGATCTCGCTCGACCATTCGTGGTCGAGCCATGCGACGCCGGAGACCTCGCGCGTTCCCGAGTCGGTCCGCACGCGCCCGGCGACGCGCAGCTGCGGCTCGCTGTAGTAGTAGCTCGCCTGCGAGGCGAGCGGCCCCTTGCGGCTGTAGCCGCGCTCGCCCTCGAGGAGCAGCGGCTGCGTGGGCGTCGCGGAGAGCTCGAGCGAGAAGCCTTCGGCGTCGATTCGCGTGCGATAGATGCCGCCTTCGCGCACGAAGCGCCAATCGTCGATGCGGACGTCGGTGTCCTCCGTGCGCGCGAGCACGAGGTCGTCGTAGGCGCGCGCGGAGCGCTGGTCGTGCAGCAGGCGGCCGCGCGCCGGATCGGCGAGCGCGGCGTGGGCGAAGAGCAGCTGCGCCGGGCGAAAGCGGCTCGGGCTCGACTCCGCGTCGGGATTGCGGACGCGGAAGAACGTGACCTGGAAGCCGAGCGGCCCTCGCGCGCTTTCCAGCTCGCCCGTGAGATACCACCACTCGATGCGATGCCCCGGATGCGCGCCGAAATCGCGCGGGAATTCGAGCGCGCGGCCGGGCACCACGGGATCGAACGGGGGAGCGGCCGCGGCGAGGAGCGCGGCCGCGGCCGCGACGGCGGCGAAAAGCCTACGCATCGTCCTTCACTGCCGCGACCGCCTCGCGGCGCACGGCGAGCGCGCCGCTCGCTCGCGCGCCCAGCGCGGAGAGCCCGACGATCGCCGCGAGCAGCACCGCGAGCGCGGCGATCGGCCAGTGCACCTCGATCGACCAGTGGAAGGACTGGCGGTTGACCACGCGCACCAGCACGAAGCTGATCATGATGCCCGAGACGAGGCCGAGCGCCGCGCCGAGCGCGCCCGCCGCCGCGCCTTCGAGCGCGAGGAGCCGCAGGATGTCGCCGCGCGTGAGGCCGAGGAAGCGCAGCACGCCGAACTCGCGGCGGCGCGACCACGCGAGCGCCGCGAAGCTGCTGGTGATCCCCGCGAGGCCGATCGCGATCGCGATCGCCTCGAGGGCGTAGGTGACGGCGAAGGTACGGTCGAAGAGATCGAGCGAGCGGCGCCGCAGGCTCGCCGCATCCTCGAAGGCGAGGCCCGTGGCGCCGGGAAGCGCCGCGCGGATCGCCGATTCGGCCTGCGCCGCGTCGACGCCGGGGGCGAGGTGCAGCGCCATGTCGTTCGCGCTCGCGTCGCCGGTGATGCGCCGGTAGTCCTCGAGCGGCATCACCACCGCCCCCCAGGTGCGCGCGAAGTCGCGGATGATCCCCGCGACGCGTACCGGAGTGGCGCGCCCGGCGATCGGCAGCACGATGCGCTCCCCCGTCTTCCATCCCTCGAGGTCGCGCGCCGCCTCCGAGATCCAGACGTGCGGCCCGGCGCCGGGCGGCGGGAGCGCGCGCGGCTCGGCCTGGAAGCCCGCGAGGATGCGCGCGTCGACGGGCCGCGCGATGAGGGTGAGCGGCTCGGAGCGCGGGTCCAGCACGAGGCGGTCGTAGCGCAGCGGCTCCGAGGCGCGCACCTGGGGGAGGCGCTCGATCGCCTGCTGCTGCGCGGCCGAGAGGTATCCCGTGTTGCCGCCCGAGGCGGTGCGCAGGTAGAGATCGGCGCCCACGATGCCCCCGAGCCAGTCCTCGAGCGAGGCGCGGAAGGAGAAGACGAGGATCGCCATGGCGACGCAGAGCGAGGCGCTCACGACGATGCCCGCGACGCTCGCCGCGAGGTGGCCGGGGAGGTGGCGCACCTGCGCGAGCGCGAGGTCGGCGATCGGCGAGCGCGGGCTTCGCCAGCGCCGCAGCAGCGCCCGGCAGACGGGAGCCACCGCGAGCACGGCCGCGGCGAGCCACGCGGCGATCGCGGCATAGCCGCCGAGCGGAAGCCCGCCCACCGGCGGCGCGAGCAGCAGCGGCGCGCCGAGGAGGGCGAAGCCGATGGCGTAGCGTGCGGAGCCGGGCGCGACGGAGATGTCGATCGCGCGATCGCGCAGCCCCTCGGCGACCGGGATGCGGCCCACGGCCCATGCGACGCGCAGCGCCGCCGCCATCGACATGCCGATCGCGAGGAGCGCGATGGCGGCGAGCGCGCGCGGATCGGGCGAGAAGGCGACGCCGTGCCCGCTGAAGTAGCCCGCGCCGAGGTCCGCGCCCACGCGCGCGAGGAGCGCGCGGCTCGCGGCCGCGCCGAGCACGGTACCGAGCGCGGCGCCGAGCGCGCCGAGCAGGGCGC
>DATIVM010000264.1:0-8730 GCA_035465975.1 Usitatibacter sp. | reverse complement strand
GGCGTCAAACGTACTTCACGTCCACGATCTCGAACTCCTTCACCCCGCCCGGAGTCCGCACCTCGGCGACGTCGCCCGAGAACTTCCCGATGAGGGCCTTGGCGATCGGCGAGGAGTAGGAGATCTTCCCCTGCTTGATGTCGGCCTCGTCCTCGCCGACGATCTGGTAGGTCACCGTCTCGCCGCCCGCCGTGTCCATCAGCTCCACCGTCGTGCCGAACACCACGCGGCCGTCGTCCTCGAGGCGCGCGGGATCGATCACCTGCGCGTTCGCGAGCTTCGCCTCGAGCTCGAGGATGCGCCCCTCGATGAAGCCCTGGCGCTCGCGCGCCGCCTCGTACTCGGCGTTCTCGGTGATGTCGCCCTGGGCGCGCGCCTCGGCGATCGCGGTGATCACCGCCGGCCGGTCCACGGTCTTCAGGCGGTGCAGCTCCACGCGCAGCATCTCGGCGCCGCGCAGGGTGATCGGGATCTTGCTCATGGGAGGCTCGCGTGGAGTGACTGGAGGTCGTAGGCGCGCATCTCCTCGAGATGGCGCATGCCCAGGCACGCGGCGCGAGCCCCGGCGAGGGTGGTGTAGTAGGTGATGCGGTTCTGCAGCGCCGTATTGCGGATGGACCAGGAGTCCTGGATCGAGCGCCGGTCCTCCTCCACGGTGTTCACGATGAAGCTGATCTCGCGGTTCTTGAGCATGTCCACGATGTGCGGGCGCCCTTCCTGCACCTTGTTCACCGGCTGCACCTTGAGGCCCGCGTGCGCGAGCGCCGCGGCGGTACCCCGGGTCGCGACGAGCGCGAAGCCGAGCTCGGAGAGCGCGCGCGCGATCTCCACCACGCGCGGCTTGTCGGCGTTGCGCACCGAGAGGAACGCCTTGCCCCCCTTCGGCAGCCGCACGCCCGCGGCGAGCTGGCTCTTCACGAACGCCTCGGCGAAGCTCTGCCCCACGCCCATCACCTCCCCGGTCGATTTCATCTCCGGGCCGAGGATGGTATCCACGCCCGGGAACTTGATGAACGGGAAGACCGCCTCCTTCACCGAATAGTACGGCGGGATCACTTCGCGTGCGACGTGCTGCTCGGCGAGGCTGCGCCCCACCATGCAGCGGGCGGCCACCTTGGCGAGGGGAACGCCGGTCGCCTTGGAGACGTAGGGCACGGTGCGCGAGGCGCGCGGGTTCACCTCCAGCACGTACACCTTGCCGTCCTGGATCGCGAACTGCACGTTCATGAGCCCGACCACGTCGAGCGCCTTCGCCATGGCGACCGTCTGCCGGCGCAGCTCGTCCTGCAGCTCGCGGGAGAGGCTGAAGGGCGGCAGCGAGCAGGCGGAATCGCCCGAGTGCACCCCCGCCTGCTCGATGTGCTCCATGATGCCGCCGATGATCACGCGCTCGCCGTCGGAGACCGCGTCCACGTCCACCTCGATCGCGTCGTTGAGGAAGCGGTCGATCAGCACCGGCGAGTCGTTCGAGACCTTCACCGCCTCGTTCATGTAGCGCACCAGGTCCGCCTCGGCGTGCACGATCTCCATCGCGCGCCCGCCCAGCACGTAGGAGGGGCGCACGACGACCGGGTAGCCGATCGCCTTCGCGCCCGCGAGCGCCTCTTCCGCGGTGCGCGCGGTGCGGTTGGGCGGCTGCGCGAGGCCCAGCTCGTTCAGCATCTGCTGGAAGCGCTCGCGGTCCTCGGCGCGGTCGATGGCGTCGGGCGACGTGCCGATGATGGGCACGCCCGCCTTCTCGAGGTCGCGAGCGAGCTTGAGCGGCGTCTGGCCGCCGAACTGCACGATCACGCCCTCGGGCTTCTCCTTCTCCACGATCTCCAGCACGTCCTCGAGCGTGAGCGGCTCGAAGTAGAGGCGGTCGGAGGTGTCGTAGTCGGTCGAGACGGTCTCGGGGTTGCAGTTGACCATGATCGTCTCGTAGCCGTCCTCGCGCAGCGCCAGGGCCGCGTGCACGCAGCAGTAGTCGAACTCGATCCCCTGCCCGATGCGGTTGGGCCCCCCGCCCAGCACCATGATCTTGCGGCGGTGGGTCGGCTCCGACTCGTCCTCCTCGTCGTAGCTCGAGTACATGTACGCGGTCTTGGTGGCGAACTCCGCCGCGCAGGTGTCGACGCGCTTGAAGACCGGCCGGATGCCCTCGGCATGGCGGCGCTTGCGCACCTCGTGCTCGGTGGTCTTCCAGAGGTGCGCGAGGCGCCGGTCCGAGAAGCCCTTGCGCTTGAGGTCGTGGAGCTCCTCGCGCGAGAAGTCGGCGAGCGTCTTCTTCTCGATCTCGAGCTCGGTCGCGACCAGGTCCTTGATCTGCGCGAGGAACCACGGATCGATCTTGGTGAAGCCGTGGATCTCCTCGAGCGACATGCCGACCCCGAAGGCGTCCGCCACGTACCAGAGGCGCTCGGCGCGCGGGTAGGCGAGCTCGTCCTCGATCTTGTCCGGGTCCACGCTCTTCAGGTTGAAGCCGTCGACGCCCACCTCCAGCCCGCGCAGCGCCTTCTGCAGCGACTCCTGGAAGTTGCGACCGATCGCCATCACCTCGCCCACGCTCTTCATCTGCGTGGTGAGGCGGGCGTCGGCCTGCTTGAACTTCTCGAAGGCGAAGCGCGGGACCTTCGTCACCACGTAGTCGATGGTGGGCTCGAAGGAGGCGGGCGTGGCACCCCCGGTGATGTCGTTGCGCAACTCGTCGAGGGTGTAGCCCACCGCGAGCTTCGCCGCGATCTTCGCGATCGGGAAGCCGGTCGCCTTGGAGGCGAGCGCGGAGGAGCGCGAGACGCGCGGGTTCATCTCGATGATGACCATGCGCCCGTTCTCCGGGTTGATCGCGAACTGCACGTTGGAGCCGCCGGTCTCCACGCCGATCTCGCGCAGGCACGCGATCGAGGCGTCGCGCATCAGCTGGTATTCCTTGTCGGTGAGCGTCTGCGCGGGGGCGACCGTGATCGAATCCCCGGTGTGCACGCCCATCGGATCCAGGTTCTCGATCGAGCAGATGATGATGCAGTTGTCGTGCTTGTCGCGCACGACCTCCATCTCGAATTCCTTCCACCCGATGACGGATTCCTCGATGAGGAGCTCCTTGGTGGGGGAAGCGTCGAGGCCGCGCTCGCAGATGGTGTCGAACTCCTCCATGTTGTAGGCGATGCCGCCGCCCGTTCCGCCGAGCGTGAAGGAGGGACGGATGATGGTCGGGAAGCCGACCATGGCCTGCACCTGGCGCGCTTCCTCGAGCGAGTGCGCGAGCGCCGAGCGCGGGCTCTCGAGGCCGATCTTCGCCATCGCGAGCTTGAACTTCTCGCGGTCCTCGGCCTTGTCGATCGCCTCCTTGCGCGCGCCGATCATCTCGACCGCGAACTTCTCGAGCACGCCCTCGCGGGCGAGGTCGAGCGCGCAGTTGAGCGCCGTCTGCCCGCCCATGGTCGGCAGCAGCGCGTCCGGGCGCTCCTTCTCGATGATGCGCGCCACCATCGGCCAGGTGATGGGCTCGATGTAGGTGACGTCGGCCATCTCCGGGTCGGTCATGATCGTCGCCGGGTTGGAGTTCACCAGGATCACCCGGTAGCCCTCGTCGCGCAGCGCCTTGCAGGCCTGGGCGCCCGAGTAGTCGAACTCGCACCCCTGGCCGATCACGATCGGGCCGGCGCCGATGATGAGGATGCTCTTGATGTCGGTGCGCTTGGGCATTGCCGTTAAGGCGTTGGAACGCAGATGAACGCGGATGAAACGCGGATGAACGCAGAAGAGCCGATGCAATCCTTGACGAATGCCCGCGACGACGCGAAACGCAAATGCCCGAGCCGTTCTGCGTTCATCCGCGTTCGCCTTTATCTGCGTTCATTTGCGTTCATTGCCTTTTGCCCGCTTCCATGAGGCGCACGAACTTGTCGAAGAGGACCGCCATCTCGTGCGGCCCGGGGCTCGCCTCGGGGTGGCCCTGGAAGCTGTACACCGGCTTGTCCACGTACTGCAGGCCCTGCAGCGACCCGTCGAAGAGCGAGCGGTGCGTGGGCTTCACGTTCGGCGGAAGCGTCTTCTCGTCCACCATGAAGCCGTGGTTCTGGCTGGTGATGAACACCTTGCCGGTCTCGAGGTCGAGCACCGGGTGGTTCGCCCCGTGGTGCCCGAACTTCATCTTCACGGTCTTCGCGCCGGCGGCGAGCCCGAGCAGCTGGTGGCCGAGGCAGATGCCGAACACCGGGATGCCGGTGCCGACCAGCTCGCGGATCGCCTCGATGGCGTAGCCGCAGGGCTCCGGGTCGCCGGGGCCGTTGGAGAGGAACACGCCGTCGGGCTTGAGGGCGAGCGCGTCCTTCGCGCTCGCGGTCGCCGGCAGCACCGTCACCTTGCAGCCGCGCTCGGCGAGGTTCCTGAGGATGTTGTGCTTCACGCCGTAGTCGAAGGCGACGACGTGGAACCGCGCCGGCCCGGCGGGCTTGTAGCCGGTGCCGAGCGCCCAGAGGCTCCCGTTCCAGTCGTAGGCCTGCGGGACGCTCACCACCCGGGCGAGGTCCTGCCCCGCCATCGAGGGCGCGGCCCGCGCGGCGGCGAGCGCCGCCTTCTCGTCGAGGTCCGAGGCGCGCTGTCCCGGCTTCCCGGTGAGGATGCATCCGTTCTGCGCGCCTTGGCTGCGCAGGAGCCGCGTGAGGCGGCGCGTGTCCACGTCGCCGATCGCGACCACCTCGTTGCGCTTGAGGAAGGTCGGCAGGTCCTCCTGCTCGCGCCAGTTGGAGGCGGCGAGCGGGAGGTCGCGGATCACGAGGCCCGCGGCGAACACCCGGCGCGACTCGGCGTCCTCCGAGTTCGCGCCCACGTTGCCGATGTGCGGGTAGGTGAGCGTGACGACCTGGCCGGCGTAGGAGGGATCGGTGAGGATCTCCTGGTAGCCGGTCATGGCGGTGTTGAACACCACCTCGCCGACCGCCCGCCCGGGCTGCGACCCTTCGCCGTCGTAGCCGATGCTGCAGCCGCGGAAAACACTCCCGTCGGCGAGAACCAGGACGGCGGGGGTCTTCTGCTGCACGAAACGGCTCCGGGGTGAGATTGCGCCAAAAGCCCGCGCGAAACGCGGGCGCAAAAAAACGGGAGAGCTCGAACTAGGCCTGGCTCATCCCGCTTTCATCGACCCGAAATTATAGCAAATCGAGGGCTCCATGGCCATGCGCCATAATCCCGCGCGATGGCATCCCTGCACGCAGCGGCGGGCCTCGCCGCGCTGGTCGCGCTCTCCTGGCTCCTCTCGGAGCACCGGGCGGGCGTGCGCTGGCGGCTGGTCGCCGGCGGCCTCCTCCTGCAGGCGCTCCTCGCCGCGCTGCTGCTCCTCGTGCCGTGGCTGCGGCAGGCGCTCTTCTCGCTCGACGGCGCCCTGCAGGCGCTCGACCGCGCCACGGGGGCCGGCACCTCGTTCGTGTTCGGCTACCTCGCGGGCGGCCCGGCGCCCTTCGAGGTGCGCCACCCCGAGGCCTCCTTCGTGCTCGCCTTCCGCGCGCTGCCGCTGATCCTCGTCGTGAGCGCGCTCTCGGCCCTGCTATTCCACTGGCGCATCCTCCCGGCCATCGTGCGCGCCTTCTCGTGGGTGCTGGAGAAGACGCTCGGCCTCGGCGGCGCGGTGGGGCTCTCGGCGGCCGCCAACGTCTTCGTCGGCATGGTGGAGGCGCCGCTCGTGATCAAGCCGTACCTCGCGCGCCTCAGCCGCTCGGAGCTCTTCATCGTGATGGTGTGTGGCATGGCGACCATCGCCGGCACCGTGATGGCGCTCTACGCCTCGATCGTGGGCGCGGTCGTTCCCGACGCGATCGGCCACATCCTGGTCGCCTCCATCGTCTCGACGCCGGCCGCGATCACCGTCGCCGCGCTCATGGTTCCCGGCCCGATGGGCCGCGAGGAAGGCGCGACGATCGAGACGCACGACGCGAGCGCCATGGACGCGATCACGCGCGGCACCGTCGAAGGGGTGGAGCTCGTGATACAGGTCGTCGCGATGCTGATCGTGCTGGTGGCGCTCGTGTACCTCGCGAACGCGATCCTCGGGCTCGCGCCCTTCTCGCCGCCGCTCACGCTGCAGCGCATCTTCGGCTGGGTGTTCGCGCCGCTCGCGTGGGCCGCGGGCGTGCCGTGGAGCGAGGCGCGCGCAGCCGGTGCGCTGCTCGGCACGAAGACCGTGCTGAACGAGCTCATCGCCTACCTCGACATGGCGAAGATGCCCGCGGACGTGCTCTCCCCGCGCTCGAAGCTTTTGATGACCTACGCCCTGTGCGGCTTCGCGAACTTCGGCAGCCTCGGCATCATGATCGGCGGCATGGGCACGATGGTCCCCGGGCGCCGCCACGAGATCGTCTCCCTCGGGCTCAAGTCCATCGCCGCCGGAACCATCGCCACCTGCATGACCGCCGCCGTCGTCGGGTTCTTCGTCTAGCGGGTTCTGCGGGACAATCACTTCAATCCCAGCACGTCCTGCATGTCGTAGAGCCCCGGCGCCTTCCCGGCGAGGAACTTCGCCGCGCGCATCGCGCCCTGCGCGTAGTTCGCGCGGCTCGACGAGCGGTGGGTGATCTCGATGCGCTCGCCGGGACCGGCGAAGAAGACCGTGTGGTCGCCGACGATGTCGCCGCCGCGCGCCACCGAGAAACCGATCGCGCCCGGCTTGCGCTCGCCGGTCGTGCCGTGGCGGCCGTGCACGGCGGATTTCTCGAGCGACGTGCCGCGCGCCGCGGCCGCCACCTCGCCGAGCTTGAGCGCCGTGCCCGACGGCGCATCCACCTTGAGCTTGTGGTGGATCTCGAACACCTCGACGTCGTATTCCGGCCCGAGCGCGCGCGCCGCGGTCTCGACGAGCTTCATCGCGACGTTCACGCCGACGCTCATGTTCGGCGCCATGACGATCGCGATCTCGCCCGCCGCCGCGCGGATCTGCGCGAGCTGCGCGGCGTCGAAGCCGGTGGTGCCGATCACCATCGCGCGTTTCGCGGCGCGGCATGCGGCAAGGTGCGCGAGCGTGCCCTCGGGGCGCGTGAAATCGACCAGCACGTCGCAGGCGGCGAGCGCGGCCCCCGCGTCGGAGCCGATGCGCACGCCCTTCGCGGCGGCGGCGAGCTCGCCCGCGTCACGTCCCGCGAGCGGGCTCGTGGCGAGCTCGAGCGCCGCCGCGAGCCGCACGCCTTCGGTGGCGGTGGCGGCCTCGAGGAGCGCGCGGCCCATGCGGCCGCCGGCGCCCGCGACCGCGACCCGCACCTCGCTAATTTAGCGCTCGTCTCGGGCTTCGGCGGCTGGGGAGCGTTGCCCGCCTCGGCGCGCACCGGCGGCGGGGGCGGCGGGTTCGCGTCGCCGGTCCAGCTCACCAGCTTGTCGTCCTTGAAGAGCACGGTGAGGTGCTTGTGCGCGAGGTGCTTGCCCGCCTTCGCGTTGTCGAAGTAGTAGTCCCAGCGGTCCGCGTGGAAGATGTCGGTGAGCAGCGGCGTGCCGAGGATGAGCTTCACCTGGGCCCTGGACATGCCGGGCTTCAGCAGATCGACCCGGTCCTGGGTCACGTAGTTGCCCTGCTCGATGTCGATCTTGTGGACGCAACCGGCGGCGAGCGCGGCGAGGAGGATCAGGGCGGGGATGCGCATGTCCGTGGGGGGAATCGGTGACCGCGCATTATATCGTTCCGCTGTATGCTTCACGGAATGAGCGACCCGAAGGAACTCAAGAGCACCGGCCTCAAGGTGACGGTCCCCCGCCTGCGGGTGCTCGACCTCTTCCAGCACAGCGACAACCGGCACCTCACGGCCGAGGACGTGTACCGCAAGCTCCTCGAGGAGCATTCCGACATCGGCCTCGCCACCGTCTACCGCGTGCTCACCCAGTTCGAGCAGGCGGGCCTGCTCGTGCGCCACCACTTCGAGAGCGGCAAGGCGGTGTACGAGCTCAACGAGGGCGGGCACCACGATCACCTCGTGTGCCTGCAATGCGGGCGCGTCGAGGAGTTCTACGATCCCGAGATCGAGAAGCGCCAGGCGAAGGTGGCGCGCGAGCGCGGCTTCGCGATCCACGATCACCAGCTGTACCTCTACGCCGACTGCATCAAGGACGAGTGCCCGTACCGCCCCAAGGAGTGAGGCCGTGAAGGAGACGCTGCGCCCGGGGCTCGAGGCCGTCTTCCGCTATCGCGTCCCGCCGACGAAGACCGTGCCGCGCCTCTACGAGGACGCGCCCGACTTCCAGATGATGCCCGCGGTGTTCGCGACCGGCTACTTCGTCGCCCTCTGCGAGTGGGCGTGCATCGAGCTCATCAAGCCGCACCTCGACTGGCCGCGCGAGCAGACGCTCGGCACCCGCATCGACCTCTCCCACACCGCCGCCACGCCCCCCGGGCTCACGGTGGAGGTTCGCACGCGGCTCGAGTCGGTGGAGGGGCGCAAGCTCGTCTTCTCGGTGAGCGCGCACGACGGCGTGGAGGCGATCGGCGAGGGCCGCCACGAGCGCCACGTGATCCTCGCCGAGCGCTTCGCCGCGAAGGTCGAAGCCAAGGCCGCGGCCGCCGGGGCGAAGCCGTGATGCTGCGCTCGCTCGCCGCCGCGCTCGCCGTGTCGCTCGCGTTCATCGCGACCGGCGCGGGCGCGCTGAAGGCGCCGCCCGCCAAGCCCGCGGTCGCCGGCGAGATCCGCGAGGCGGACCTGCCGCCCGAAGCGCGCGCCACCCTCGCCCTGATCCGCAAGGGCGGCCCCTTCCCGTACGCGAAGGACGGCATCGTCT
>DATIVM010000263.1:0-5574 GCA_035465975.1 Usitatibacter sp. | reverse complement strand
CGTTCCAGAACATCGCCCTCGAGAATCCCGGCATCCACACGGTCCTCAACTCCTACGACGTGATGGGCGGGCCGAACACCTTCCTCATGGTCTGGGCGACCGACAAGTTCCGCAAGGAGAACCCGAAGACCTACAAGGCGGTGATGGAGGCGTTGCGCGAGGCGACCGATTCGATCAACAAGGACAAGAAGCGCGCGGCCGAGATCTACTCGCAGGAAGGCGGCGGCAAGGAGAAGGTGGATTTCCTGCTGAAGATCATGGAGGACCCGCAGGTCCACTACACGCTCGCGCCCGAGCGCATCCTTCCCTACGCGCAGTTCATGCACAAGGTGGGCATCATCAAGCACGATCCCAAGTCGTGGAAGGACATGTTCTTCCCCGAGGTGTACGACCTGCCGGGGAGCTGAGCGTGGCGGCGCAGGCGGCGCAGCCGCTGCTCGCCGTGCAGGGGGTGACGCTGCAGTACAAGACGCGCGAGCACCTCGTCACGGCCACCTACCGGGTGAGCTTCGACGTGCTGCCGTCGGACCGCTTCGTGCTGCTCGGTCCCTCGGGCTGCGGCAAGTCCACGCTGCTCAAGGCGGTGGGCGGATACCTCAGGCCCGTCGAGGGCGCGATCCGGCTCAAGGGCGCCGAAGTCCAGCGCCCCGGGCCGGACCGCGTCATGGTCTTCCAGGAGTTCGACCAGCTCCTGCCGTGGAAGACGGTGAAGCAGAACGTGCTCTTCGCGCTGGAGGCCTCCGGCAGGCTCAAGGGGCGCGAGGCCGAGGAGCGCGCCATGGCCTACATCGAGAAGGTGAACCTCACGCGCTTCGCCGATTCGCTGCCCCACACGCTCTCGGGGGGCATGAAGCAGCGCGTGGCGATCGCGCGCGGCATGGCGATGGAGCCCGACATCCTGCTGATGGACGAGCCGTTCGCGGCGCTCGACGCGCTCACGCGGCGCAAGATGCAGGACGAGCTGCTGCAGCTCTGGGAGGGGACGAGGTTCACGGTGCTCTTCGTCACGCACTCGATCCCCGAGGCGGTGCGCATCGGCAACCGCATCCTCCTCCTCTCGCCGCATCCCGGCCAGGTGAAGGCGGAGCTCAACAGCGACGGCACGGACGCCGAGGACGCGGGCGGCCGCCGGCTCTCCGACCGCATCCACTCGATGCTCTTCACCGACGGCCGCGCGGAGCCGGAGGCGGCCCGCGGCGAACCTCCGGAGGTGACCCATGCCTAGCCCCGCCATGCGGCCCGAATACGTGCGCGAGCAGGTGGACGAGCACGACTTCGGCGTGGTCAACAAGCCGCTCACCGCGTGGGAGCGCGTCTACGGCAACGCCGCGGTGCGCAAGGCCTTCATCCTCGTGGTGCTCGCCGCGGTCTGGCAGGCCTACTCGGTCCATCTCGACAACCAGCTCCTCTTCCCCACGTTCACGGACACGATGCACTCGTTCCTGGACCGGCTCGCGAGCGGCGAGCTGCTGAGGAAGTCGTGGGTGTCGATCAAGGTGCTGCTGCAGGGCTACGGCCTGGGCCTCGTGCTCGCGCTCGTGATCACGATGCTCGCCATGGCGACGCGCCTCGGCAACGATTTCCTCGAGACGCTCACCGCGATGTTCAACCCGCTCCCCGCGATCGCGCTGCTGCCCGTCGCGCTCATCTGGTTCGGGCTGGGCAACGGCAGCATCGTCTTCGTGCTGGTGCACGCGGTGATGTGGCCGATCGCGCTCGCGACGCACTCCGGTTTCCTCGGGGTGTCGAACACGCTGCGCATGGTGGGGCGCAACTACGGGCTCACCGGATTCGCCTACGTGCGCCGCATCCTGATCCCGGCCGCCTTCCCGAGCATCCTCTCGGGCCTCAAGATCGGCTGGGCCTTCGCGTGGCGCACGCTCATCGCCGCGGAGCTCGTGTTCGGCACCACCTCGGGGTCGGGCGGGCTCGGCTGGTTCATCTACGAGAACAAGAACGTGCTCGACATCCCGGCGGTGTTCGCGGGCCTCTTCACCGTGATCCTCATCGGGCTGCTCGTGGAGAACCTCATCTTCCGCACGATCGAGATGCGCACGGTCCGCCGTTGGGGGATGCACTCCTGAGGGATTCGTCCGGTCCTCGCGTCGCGCAGCTCTCCGGCATGCTCCTCGCCGGCGTGTGGATCGGCGAGCTCGCGCAGATCGCGTATCCGGCGCCCGCGCTCTCCGCCGTCGTGGGCGCCGCGCTCGCGGCGTTCCTCCTGCTCGCGCTCGCGCGCGCCAGCGCGCACATCCGCCTGCTCTTCACCGTGGTGGTCGCGTTGTCCGCCGCGATGGCGTGGTGACAGGGCGTCCCCGGGGCGCTCGTCCGCGGCTTCCAGCGCTCCGAGATCTTCGGCGCGTTCCTGCCCTCGGTGCTCTTCCTGCGCGCGACGGCGGAGTCGAGCCCGCGGCTGGAGCGCCTGCGCCACGGGCTCGGCCAGCTCGACGAGGCGGCCGCGCAGAACTGGACGCTCTACGGCTCCCACGCGCTCGGCGCCGTGCTCAACGTGGGCGCGATGTCCGTGCTCGCGCCGGTGGTCACGCGCGGCGTGGGCGAGGCGCAGCGCCTGCGGCTCGCCGGAAGCTCCGCGCGCGGCGTGGGCACGGCGGTCATGTGGTCGCCGTTCTTCGTCGCGATCGGCTTCACCAGCCAGCTCGTGCCGCAGGTGCGGATCTGGCAGGTGATGGCGGTCGGCAGCGGGCTCGCGGCGATCGGGCTCGCTCTCTCGCACCTGCTCTTCACGCCCTCGCTCGGCGCGCGCGCCTTCGCGGCGAGCGTCGCGCGGCTGCGGCCGCTCCTCGCGCCCATGGCGGCGGTGATCTCCGCGGTGGTCGGGGCAAGCGCGCTCTTCGGCTGGAGCGGCCTGCAGTCGGTCTCGCTCGTCGTGCCGGCCTGCTGCGCGGCCTACCTCGCCGTGCTCGGCGCCCGCGCCGCACGCGACGCGGCACGGCGAGCGCTCGCGAGCTTCGGACGGCTCGCCGACGAGCTCCTGATCGTGGTGAGCGCCACGATGCTCGCGGTGGTGGTCGCAGCGCTTCCCTCGGCGCGCGCGGTGGGCATGGAGCTCACGCCGGGGCTCATCTCCGGCTTCGCGCTCATGGCGGCGCTCGTCTTCGTCCTCGTGACGCTCGGCCTCGCGGGCCTGCATCCGATGATCGGCGCCGGCATCCTCCTTCCCGCGCTCGCCGCCGGGCCCTTCGGCATCTGCCACGCGGTGCTGGTGGAGACCGCGGTGTTCGCGTGGGGACTCAGCGCGTCGATCTCCATGTGGACGCTGCCGATCGTCGCCGCGTCCCTCAACTTCCAGGTGCCGGTGCGCGAGCTCATGTCGCGCCGCAGCCTCGCCTTCGGCCTCGCCTGGGCGATCGCGGGGATCCTCTATCTCGGGGCGGTGAACGCGCTCTGCGCCCCGGCATGACGAAAACCAGGAGAAACGACGAGATGGCCGAGATCACGGGAGGCAAGGCGGTCGTCGACGCGCTCGAGGCCGAAGGCGTGCGTCACGTCTTCGGCCTCATCGGCTCGGCGGCGATGGAGGTCTTCGACGCGCTGCACGACGCGCGCGCGATCCGCTTCGTCGGCGTGCGCGACGAGCGCAGCGGCATGCACATGGCGGACGGCTACGCGCGCGCCTCGGGGGGCGCGGGCGTCTTCCTCGCCGGGCAGAACGGGCCGGGCGCGACGAACCTCGTCACCGGCCTCGCGCAGGCGCGCGCCGCGTACTCGCCGGTCGTGGCGCTCGCGGGCTCGCTCTCCACGGCGCACGTCTACCGCGACGCCTTCCAGGAGGTGGACCAGCAGTCGCTCTTCCTCCCGGTCACGAAGAAGACGTGGACCGTCACGCAGGCGAAGCGCATTCCCGAGATGGTGCGCGAGGCGTTCACGACCGCGCTCGCCCCGCGCCGCGGCCCGGTCGTCCTGAACCTGCCGCGGGACCTCCTCGCGGAGACCTTCGAGAGGGAGCCCGTGCCGGCGCCCGCGTCGCAACGGGCCTCGACGCACGCCTGCGCCGATCCCGAGCTCGTGCGCCTCGCCGCGGACCTCCTCGCCGGCGCGAAACGCCCGCTCATCATCGCGGGCGGCGGCGTGAAGAACGGCCGCGCGCACCTGCAGACGATCGCGCTCGCCGCGCGCCTCGGCGCGCCGGTCGCGATGTCGCCCGGCCACGGCGACGCGATCTCCAGCGACGACCCGCTCTACGCGGGCCAGGTGGGGCCGCGCGGCAATCCCGTGGCCTCCGCGCTCGCGAAGGAGGCCGACGTGATCCTCGCGCTCGGCACCCGCCTCGGCTTCAACACGACGTTCTACACGTACGACAACCTCAACCGCGACGCGAGGATCATCCACGTCGAGCAGGAACCCACGGCGGTCGGGCGCTTCTTCCCGGTCGCGCTCGGGATCGTGGGCGACGCCGGCGCCGTGGCCGCGCGGCTCGCGGAGGCGCTCGGCTCCCACGAGCCTTCGCGGGAGGTGCTCGACCACGCGGCGAAATTCCGCGCCGATCGCGCGCGCCTGCTCGCCGAGCGCGACGCCGCGGGCGCGAAGCGCGGCGACCCGATCCAGCCGGCGATGCTCTACCAGGCGCTGCGCCGCACGGTTCCCGATGACGCGATGTTCACGATGGATGCCGGCACGCTGTGCCTGCAGGCGACCGACCAGATGCCCTATCGCCAGCCCCCCTCGCTCATCACGCCGCTCGATTTCGGGCTGGTGGGCTTCTCGTACGCGGCGGGGCTCGGCGTGAAGCTCGCCTGTCCCGGGCGCACGGTGGTGAGCCTCATGGGCGACGGCGGGTTCGGCATGACGGCCTCCGAGATCGGCACCGCGGTCGCGAACCGCATCGACACGGTGTGCATCGTGATGAACAACGGGTGCTGGGGCGCGGAGAAGGCGTACCAGCGCGACTTCTTCGGCGGGCGCTACATCGGCGCCGACATCCCGAACCCGCCGTACGACAAGCTCGCCGAGCTGCACGGCGCCGCGGGCTTCCGCATCGCGAAGGCAGCGGAGCTCGAGCCGGTGCTGCGCGAGGCGCTCGCGTGCCGGCGCCCGGCCGTGGTCGACGTGCAGGTGGATCCCGACGCGCTCTACAGCTTCCGCCGCGATTCCTTCCGGCATCGCGCGAAGGCGACGGGCTGACGGATGGAGCCGGCGTTCGACTACGTCGTCGTCGGCGCCGGATCGGCCGGCGCGGCGCTCGCCGCGCGCCTCACGGAGTCGGGCCGCTACCGCGTCCTGCTGCTGGAAGCGGGCGGCGCGGACCGCAACCCCTGGATCCACATCCCGCTCGGCGTCGGCAAGCTCCTCACGAACGAGCGCTACGCCTGGAAGTTCGAGACCGAGCCGCAGGCCGAGCTCAAGGGACAGAGGGTGTACTGGCCGCGCGGCAAGGTGCTGGGCGGATCGAGCGCGCTGAACGGCATGGCGTACGTGTGGGGCGACCCGCTCGAGTACGACCGCTGGCGCGAGTCGGGCCTCGCCGGATGGGCATGGTCCGACGTGCAGCCGGTCTTCCGGCGCATGGAATGCAACCGCCAAACACACCTTCCCGGCCGCGGGCGCGAGGGGCCG
>DATIVM010000262.1:0-4803 GCA_035465975.1 Usitatibacter sp. | reverse complement strand
CGCTCGCGGTGAAATAGCCGCGGCCGCCGCCGGCCGGCGGCGCGTGCGCCCCGGCCGGCGGTTCCCCCCATCGCAGGAAGGGATCCCTTGGACGCCTTCATCCGGGTCGTTCGCCTGCTGTCGCGCATCACCGGCGTGGCGGCGGCGCTCCTCATCGGCTTCGCGGTGCTCGTGATCTGCGACATGGTGATCGAGCGCTACGGCTTCAACCGCACCACCATCTGGCAGATCGACGTCGTCACCTACTGCATCATCGCGGCGACGTTCGTCGGCAGCCCCTACGTGCTCATGCATCGCGGGCACGTGAACGTGGACATCCTCCCGATGCATTCGGGGCCGCGCTTCCGGTTCTGGCTCGCGCTCTTCACGATGGGGCTCTCGGCGGCCTTCTGCCTGGTGCTCTTCGTGCTGACGGCGGCCTACTGGCACGAGGCGTGGGCCAACAACTGGCGCTCCGACACGGTGTGGCGCTCGCGCATGTGGATTCCGATCCTCGCGATGCCGGCCGGGCTGGGCCTGCTGGTGCTCCAGTACGTCGCCGAGATCCTCGCGCTCGTGACCGGCCGCGAGCCGCCCTTCGGCATGAAGCCGTCGCAGGCCTACGAGAACGTCGCATGACCCCGACCACCGAAGGGGTGCTGGTCCTCGTCGCGACGCTGGCGCTGCTCTTCTCCGGGGTGCCCGTCGCCTTCGGGCTGGGCGCGATCTCGGTCGCGTTCCTCGTGATTTTCCAGGGGCTCGACGCGCTGCACGTGGTCGCCGAGACCTTCTGGTCGGGCCTGAACGAGTTCACGCTCGTGTCGATCCCGATGTTCGTGATGATGGGCGCGGCGATCGGCTCCTCGCCGGCGGGCAAGGACCTCTACGAGGCGCTCGACCGCTGGCTCTACCGCCTGCCCGGCGGGCTCGTGATCTCCAACCTCGGCGCCTGCGCGATCTTCGCCGCCCTCACCGGCTCCTCGCCCGCCTGCTGCGCCGCGATCGGCCGCATGGGCATTCCCGAGATGCGCCGGCGCGGCTATCCCGACGACGTCGCCACCGGCTCCATCTGCGCCGGGGGCACGCTGGGGATCCTCATTCCGCCCTCGGTCACGTTCATCCTGTACGGCATCGCGACCGAGACCTCGATCGGGCGGCTCTTCCTCGCGGGCGTGATGCCGGGGCTGCTCCTCACCAGCCTCTTCATCCTCTGGACGCTCTTCATCATCTGGAAGCGCGGCTTCCGCAGCCATGCGCCCGATTTCCGCTTCACCTGGAAGCAGAAGTTCGGCTCGGTTCCCAAGATCGCCCCGTTCATCGCGATCATCGTCGGCGTGATGTGGGTGCTGTACGGCGGGGTGGCGACGCCCTCGGAGGCGGCGGGCGTGGGCGCTGCGCTCTGCGCGATCCTCGCGGTCGCCATCTACAGGATGTGGAAGCCCCGGGAATGGTGGGCGATCCTGCGCGACACGATGCGCGAGTCGGTGATGATCCTCATGATCATCGCGGCGGCGGTCCTGTTCGGCTACATGCTCACCTCGCTCTACCTCACGCAGACGCTCGCGACGGCGATCGCGGACATGCACGTGAACAAGTGGATCCTGATGGGGCTCATCAACGTGTTCCTGCTGGTCTGCGGATTCTTCATCCCGCCCGCGGCGATCATCCTCATGACGAGCCCGATCCTGATGCCGATCATCACGGCGGCGGGCTTCGACCCGGTGTGGTTCGGCGTGATCCTCACGATCAACATGGAGGTGGGCCTCATCCACCCGCCCGTCGGCCTCAACATCTACATCGTGAACTCGATCGCGCCCGACGTGCCCGTGACCAAGGTGATGTGGGGGACGATCCCGTACGTGCTGTGCATGTTCCTCGCGATCATCATCCTCTGCGTCTTCCCGGAGATCGCGACGTGGCTGCCCGACAAGCTCATGGGACCGGGACACTGATGGCCGACATCGAGTTGCATCGGCAGCACGGGATGGGGCTGCCCGCCGCGCGCCGCGCCGCCGAGCAGATGGCGGCGGACCTGGGACGCAAGTTCGACGTGCGGGCGAGCTGGCAGGGCGACACGCTGCGATTCGAGCGGCCCGGCGTCTCCGGGCACGTGGTGCTCACCGAGAGGGACCTGCAGCTCTCGATCTCGCTCGGGTTCCTGCTGAAGGCGATGAAGTCCTCGATCGAGAAGCTGATCCACCAGGAACTCGACAGCCTTTTCGAGGAAGTGCCGGGGCCGCGCGCGGCCCCGGCGAAGCCGCCGCGTCCCGCTACACCGCGAAAGGCTGCGAAGCGCCCGAAAAAAGGCGGTTGAGGATCGCCGTCTCGCGGGTCCGCAGGGCGTCGAGGAACTCGTCGCAGCCCTTCATGGTGCGGAAAGCCTCGTAGCCCTCCTCGAGGAAATCCTGCAGGTCGCCGAGCCCCGCGAGTTGCGCGGGCTTGCGCATCAGCTTGAGGGTTGCGCCGATGAGGGGCTTCGTCACGAGCGCGTCCAGGCGCCGGCCCACGGCTTCCACGAGCTCGATCTGGCGCAGGCGCTCGGCACGGGTCGAGCTCCTGCGGTAGGCCTCGGCGTAGCGCGCCTCGTCGAGGGCGCCCGGGGCGAGCGCCTTCGCGAGGGCATGGTCCAGCGCTTCCGAGAGCGCCTCGAGCTCGATCGCGAGCGACGCGGTCTCCACGGCCTTGGCGGGCAGGAGCTTCTCCATCACGGGGACGATGCGCATCAGCTCGTCGTCGCGCGCGCTGAAATCCTTGGGCCCGTAGAGATCCTCGAGGAAGAACTTCGTGGCCGCCTCGTAGCGCGGCTGGCTCGCGAGGTCGGCATAGGTCCGGGCGAGGCGCCTGGACTGCCAGGCCTTCAGCTCGGCGAGCCGCGGCGGCTGCGGACGGCCGCGGCCGCGCAGGGACTTGAGCGCCTGCAGGTGCGCCTTCAGGCCGTCCGGCCCCTTCGTGCCGTTAGCGCGGGCCGCCATGTCGTGCCGGGTGCATGGGGTGCTATTCTAGCCATGATTCAAACGGGCGTTTGATTTTCGCGCAGAAGCTTGCCGGCGCTTTCCCTCGATCCCCCCATCGCGGCCCGCCCCCTCCCGTGAACCCTCCCGGCGGCCCCCTTCCCGACGCGGCCGTCGCGGCCGTCTCGGAGCCGTTCGAACGCCTGCGCGCGGCGCGCGACGCCTCGGGCGGCCTCGACTACGGCGCGCGGCGCGCGGCGCTCGCGGGCCTCGCCGCGCTGCTGCGCGGGAACGTGCAGGCGCTGTGCGAAGCGGTGGACGCCGATTTCCGCGGCCGCGCCTCGCAGGAGACGCGCCTGCTCGAGATCTTTCCCGCGCTTTCCGCCATCGCCCACGCGCGGCGGCACCTCGGACGCTGGATGCGGCCGCAGCGGCGTCCCACCGGGCGGTGGTTCCATCCCGGCCGCTCGCGTGTGCTCTTCCAGCCCCTCGGCGTCGCGGGCATCGTCGTGCCCTGGAACTACCCGATCTACCTCGCGGCGGGGCCGGCCACCTCGGCGCTCGCCGCCGGGAACCGCGTGCTCGTGAAGATGCCCGAGGGGACGCCGCGCACCTCCGAGCTCTTCGCGGGGCTCGTGGCGCGCCATTTCGATCCCGAGGTGCTCGCGGTCGTGAACGGCGGGCCGGAGGTGGGCCGTGCGTTCGTGGCATTGCCTTTCGACCACCTGCTGTTCACCGGCTCCGGCGCCGTCGGCCGGCAGGTGATGCGCGCCGCGGCGGAGAACCTCACGCCGGTCACGCTCGAGCTGGGCGGGAAGTCGCCGGCGATCGTGGGGCGCGGCATTTCGATCGCCGAAGCGGCCGACAAGGTGCTCTTCGGCAAGTGCCTCAACGCCGGCCAGACCTGCATCGCGCCCGATTACGCGCTCGTGCCGGAGGAGCGCGTGGAGGCCTTCGTCGAGGCCGCGCGCGCGACCGTCGCCCGGCTCTACCCCACCCTCGCCGCGAATCGCGACTACAGCGCCATCATCGACGAGCGCCACCGCGCGCGTCTCGCGGCCTGCGTCGAGGAGGCGCGGGCGGCGGGCACGCTTGTGGTGGAGATCAATCCCGCGAGCGAGGAGCTGTCGCGCTCGCCCAAGATGGCGCCCACCCTGCTCGTCGCGCCCGATCCCGGCTCGCGGGCGATGCGCGAGGAGATCTTCGGGCCGGTGCTTCCCGTGGTGCCGTACCGGACGCTCGAGGAGGCCATCGCGTTCGTGAACGCGCGGCCGCGTCCCCTCGCGCTCTACGTCTTCGACCACGACCGCGGCGCGGTGGACGAGGTGCTGCGCCGCACCGTCTCGGGCGGCGCCACCGTGAACGAGACGCTGCTCCACATCGCGCAGGAAGAGCTTCCCTTCGGCGGCGTCGGGCCGAGCGGCATGGGCGAGTACCACGGCCGCGCGGGATTCGAGACCTTCTCGAAGCGCAAGTCCGTGTTCTTCGCGCCCCGCCTCGCCGCGCTGCGCCTGCTGCGGCCGCCCTACGGCGCGCGCTTCGAGGCGATCGTGCGCTGGCTGCTGCGCTGAAGGTGGTCACCCGCCGCCGCTTCCTGCAGGTCGGCCTCGCCGGCACGGCGACGCTCCTCGCCGTACGCGTGCTTCGCGGCCCGCGCGCCGCGCCCGCCGCGGCGCGGCGGGCGCTCGAACCGGCGGCGGCACGCGTCGTGGCGGCGCTCGCGCCCGTCGTGCTCGCGGGCGCATTGCCCTCCGCGCCCCGCGAGCGCGAAGCGGCCATCGTTCGCGTGGTCGACGGCGTCGACCGCGCCGTGGCGGGGCTCGACGCGCCGGTGCGCCAGGATCTCGCGCGCCTCCTCGCGCTCCTCACGTTC